>JBAUJD010000765.1:0-3807 GCA_049683515.1 Thermosynechococcaceae cyanobacterium
GTTTTGAAACCGTTAATTACACGGGCTACAGCGGTAGTGCCAGTGGAGTTAACACCAATAACTTTGCTGAGAGAGAACTAGAAGAAGTGAAGTAGGCTCCGGTAGCCTGATCATTTTTCTAGATAAAACCTAGAGCGTTTAGCTTTGCGTCAAATGCTCTCAACAATCAAGCACTCTTGTTGCCCTAGAGCAGCGGAGTGCTTCTGTCTGTTTAAACCTCCATCAGCATCAAAAGTAGGGGACTGATTTTAAGCGCCCGGTTATTCCTATGCCTGAGTTACCCGAAGTCGAAATTGTCCGTCGAGGACTAGAGCAGCAAACCCAAGGTCGCCAACTCCTCAGCGCATCCGTTCTCTATCCTCGGACCGTGGCTCATCCTAGCGTGTCTGATTTTGAAGCGGGGCTGCAGGATGTCTGCCTGAGCGGATGGCATCGGCGCGGCAAGTATTTACTGGGACAGCTCACGAAACAGACCCAATCGGCGGGATGGCTCGGTGTACATTTACGAATGACGGGACAGCTTCTGTGGCTCTCTCAAGAGGCTGACCTGCATAAGCACACCCGCGTGCGCCTCTTCTTTTCAGGGCACCAAGAGCTGCGCTTTGTCGATCAACGGACCTTTGGGCAAATGTGGTGGGTGCCGCCAGCGGTTGCCCCTGAGCAGGTTATTTCAGGATTGCAGACCCTTGGTCCTGAACCGCTATCGGGTGATTTTTCTGTGACTTACCTGCTGCTGCAGCTTCACAAACGACAGCGTCCGATTAAGTCTGCGCTGCTTGATCAGTCCATCATTGCCGGTCTGGGCAATATCTATGCTGACGAAGCATTATTCCTAAGCGGTATTCTACCCACCACTCCCTGTGTAAAGGTGACGAAAAAGCAGGCGCAACAACTCCACACCGCAATTGTTGAGGTGCTCTCCACTAGCATTAACGCTGGGGGAACGACCTTTAGCGACTTCAGAGATGTATTGGGCATTAACGGCAATTACGGCGGGGTGGCCTGGGTCTACGGGCGAGCGGGGCAACCCTGTCGCACCTGCGGAGCGGCACTGGAGCGGATCAAGCTTGTGGGCCGCTCCACTCACTTTTGTCGGCAGTGCCAGAGCTAGAACGGCTAGAGTGAAACGGCTTCAGCCTGAGCCGAGGGGTGCCGAGGCACAACGCCAGATCGACAGCGCCAGATATGATGGTGGGCGACCCAAAAATCGAGCTTATTTTGCTATGGATGTTTCTGAAGGGGATGATTCGCAACTGTTTCCTACGGAAGAAGAGTTGCCTGACCGGCTCAAGCTCTTTATCTGTGCTGCTCAGCTTGCCTTCCCAGATCTTAAATACTCTGGTCGTCTGATCAGCGCCACTGCAGAAGACTGTCAACTGCAGCTTTTGGCCCGTGATGCTGTCGGTCATCAATTGCCAGAGTGGACTCTTGATATTGAGGTGTATATGGCTGGCACTCAGCGATCGCTGATGATTGAACGTCAAGGCCAGCTTGATTATCCTATTCTTTGGCAAGGCCAATATGCGGTCTGGATGGATGCTGAAACGGGTCTTAAGGTAGAGCGTCCAGCAGGAGGAGACGCCTTTGAGGGACTGGCTCGCAGGTTGATGAAGAAGCTGCAAGAATAATGGCATTGGTCCAACACAGACGTGATTGTTACCCACAGCAGAAATATAGCCTTAGCGGGTGCCTGTTTACGATAAAGAGCGGATGGTTAACACCTGTGGCGGCACCGAATCAGGCGGATAAATCAACTCAACCTTCACTCGCTTAGTTTCTCTGGGCGCAATGGGCAACGTAACCAACGGTTTACCCTGCTGCCCACAGCGCTGCACCAAATGGAAATACTTCGGCTGAGACGCATTCTCACCAGAGCGATCGGAGAAAAAACTGAGCTTGACTGTCCCTCGAAAGCAGGGCGGTCCAGAGGGCGATCGCCGAAAACGGAGTCCTTTACGACTGAGCTGGTCTTCTTTGATCGGTGTTTGTAGCGAGATTGTGACCTGCTGCGATCGCCTAGTCGCATTGTGCAACGGCAAGTCTAAATCATACTTAAGGCCGTAATTTCCATTAGAGAGATAAGCCGTATCGTAGTAGCGTGCCAACATCGGCGCGCTCTGTATCTGCCCTGTGCTAAAAGTGCCGCGAGGCAGTGAATTAATCACATAAGAAAAGCTTTCACCCGATTGAGGGGTTTTAAGCACATCCGAGCTAGGGGTATCTGTCACCACCCCGCGCCACTCGGTCCCCTTTGAGACCCCCGCTACCCGACCATAAATAAACTTGCTCCCCTTAAACGCTAGTGGCGACGGCGCTTTATCGCGGGGTTTAATCAATTGCCCCTTCGCCAGCAGCAGTTTCCAGGTGGCTAAGCTAGGTCCACTGTAATTTGCCTTACCATGCTTCGCCATCGTGGCAACATAGAGCTGGCCGTCGGTCCACAGGCGCAACCAAGTGGTGCGGCTATTGCTGGGCGGAATCGAACGATTGACCAGCATGTAGCTTCCCCGTGGGGGAATGACCACACCGGGCGTCCAGCCGGCCTGACTTTTATCTCGCACAATCACCCCGGTAATCCGACTCCCTGGCCCGGAGAACACCTTGCCATTGGGGTCTTCAATTTGTGGTGCTAACGGTACAAAAGGCGCATGGGCGCTACTTAAGTAGCTCGTCGCCTGCAGCACCCTCACTTGAGCTGGTTTGCTGGTGGGGTTATGGAGCAAAATCCCCTGATAGAGAGAGCGATTATCTCGTTTAGACCAACGCCGAGTCACATGATGGGCGAATATATTGAATTCTCCCGTTAGTGCGTAATTGAGATGGGCACCGGGTGAGGTTTTGCCCGATTTCGGAAAGGTAGACAGCAAAATCCCCCCTGAATTAATGAGTTCGGGGCTGTTGCTGTGTAAGAAAGGGCGGTTGTCCAGCGCTCCAGGCAATGCCCGAACCTCTTGCGGGATAAAGACCTCGGAATTCGCGGCGATGACGGGTGCTGCTTGAGACAGCAGTAAAGAGGCAAGGACAATAGATGACATATGGGGCCAGATCACAATGAAGCGTATCTTATCAAAACGGAAGATCTGACACTTTGGGACAATCTCCTTCAGTTCAATGGGGCGATGCTAGCATGAGAAATATTGAGAGGGGAAGCAATCTCCTAAGCCTCAGTGGAGATACGAGTGAGTGATGAGTCAGTTGATCCCCATTCCCTTATCTGGTTTTGAGTCCCATAGCAGAAGCTAAGCCGCCTTCAACACTGTATTTGTTTCTAGCCTGCCGTCTTCCATATGAACGATGCGATCGGCTACATCTAGAATACGATTGTGCAGTTAGTGATTAGTAGTGCAGAACCTATTCAGTAATCGGTTCGTGCCACACCAGTTGAGACAGGTTAGTCATGGCTCAATCGTCAACGATTGCCGAGAGCATAGGGTTATTCAGGCTCTGACAGCGGATCTACTGGAAAATTAGGATCAAGAATCTGAGCCATCGTATAAGGACAATCAACGGGGAATGTCTCTAAAGATAGACGAGTTTCAAAAGAAGCATCCCCCTTCGCATCTTGATAGCATTCGTCTAAGACACTCTCTTGATGATTTTTCAAGCTAGGCTCTTTTTTGACAAGCTTGACAATATTTTTTCTAGCCTCTCGAATCGTGCCAAGCCAACCTCTAGATCTTTTGTAATTAGTCACAGCAACAAGTGAGGCTTATTGCGAAAGCCATCATTTTTTCATCAGATCGCAGGTTGCGTCTGATTGAGTGGGGGCGAGAGTCCACTTTGAGCCAAACACTCAAACAAATGCTC
>JBAUJD010000766.1:0-2851 GCA_049683515.1 Thermosynechococcaceae cyanobacterium
ATCGGCCCAACCTTTACTACGAGGTGCGGCCCAAAGAGCGCAATATCTACAGCTCTCTGTATCAAGAGATTCGTCAGCAGGACGGGGCTTCGGGCATCATTTATTGCCTCAGTCGGCGGGAGGTCAATGAACTTACCGAACGCCTCCAAGACGATAGCATTAGCGCCCTGCCCTACCACGCAGGACTTAAGGATAGCGATCGCACTCAAAACCAGGACCGCTTCATTCGCGATCACGTTCAGATTATGGTGGCAACCGTTGCCTTTGGGATGGGCATCAATAAGCCCGATGTTCGGTTTGTGGTGCATTACAACCTGCCGCGCAATATTGAGGGCTACTACCAAGAAGCAGGCCGCGCCGGGCGGGATGGTGAACCCTCGCGCTGCTTGCTCTATTTCAGCCTTAAAGATGTCCACACCCTAGATTGGCTCATTGATCAAAAGGTCGATGCCAACGGTGAAGCGCTAGAAAACGAACAGCGGGTGGCGCGTCAACAAATGCGCCAGATGATTGACTACGCCGAGAGCACCGTTTGTCGGCGCACTATTCAGCTTGGTTACTTCGGCGAAACCTTCACGGGCGACTGCGGTCAGTGCGATAACTGCCTTAATCCCAAGCCCGTCGAAGACTGGACGGTCGAGGCACAAAAGTTCCTCTCTTGTGTGGCCCGTTGTAAAGAACGATTCGGCATGAACCACATTATTGATGTGCTGCGCGGGTCGAAAAGCCAGAAGATTTTGAGCCGGGGCCATAACAAACTCTCGACCTACGGCATCGGCACCGATAAAACAGCAGATCAATGGAAGCAGTTAGTGCGATCGCTCCTCCATCAGGGACTTGTCACTGAAACCACCGATGGCTACCCGGTTCTGAAGCTCAATCTCCTCAGTTGGGAGGTCTTAAAAAAAGAGCGTTTAGTGCAGATCGCCGTTTCTAGGGCCGTTGAGAAAGATGCCACGCAAGTAGACCTGAAGCGTTCTGAAGTGGAGGGTTTGTTTATGCGGTTGCGATCGCTCCGCAAGCGCCTAGCCGACGAGCAGTCGGTGCCGCCCTATGTCGTGTTTGGCGACTCTAGCCTCAAGTTTATGGCTCAGCAGCAGCCCCAAACCCTCGCTGAATTTGGTCAGATTTCTGGGGTCGGTCGTCGTAAGTTAGAGCAGTACGGCAAGGTATTTACCGCAGAGATTCGAGCCTATCGAGAAGAGCAAGGTTTATCGGTGCTGGGAGCAGAGGCCGTAGAGAAAGAGACATTGCCTGTCTATAAAGAGCGTCCCAAATCAGATCAGTTATCGAGTACTTTAGCCATGACCTTGGCACTGCATCAGCAGGGCGAACCACCGGAGCAAATTGCTCAACAGCGTCAAGTCAAGGTGACGACCGTTCTCAACCACTTAGGGGAACTGCTAGAGCTAGGCAAGCCCGTGAATTTAGAACAGCTTGTATCCCAAGAACGACAGGTTGCGATCGTGCAGGCTATCGAAACCGTTGGTCCCGATTATTTAAATCCCATCCGTGAACACCTAGGTGAGCAGTATGACTATGGTGAGATTAAGCTGGTTCGCGCCTGGTGGCAGCACAATCAGACCCATTGACACTCCCACGGCTAAAGCACATGGGATTCTTCCTTCTACGACGTGGCTTGCTGAGCAAAACTTGCATTCAACCCAGTAGCGGCCTCATCTCCAGAAGCGTTGAGGCTATCGAGTAGCCAAGTTCCGGTGTGACCCACCGTACCTATTCCAATTCTCAAGATATTGATTGCTGCATTGTGGTCCCGATTGAGCACACAGCCACACTCACAAACATGGGTGCAAGTACTCAGAGACTTCTTCACAATGGCTCCACAATCAGAACATTCCTGAGACGTATACGCTGGCGGTACCGCAACCGTGGCCTTACCGTATTTCTTGCCAAAATACTCTAGCCACAGCCTGAACTGATACCATCCTGCATCATGAATCGACTTCGCTAAACAATGGTTCTTCACCATGTTCTTAATCCTCAAGTCTTCATAGGCGATCAAATCGTTAGATTGAATGACGCAGAGCGCTAGTCGCTTAGCCCTCTCTATACGTTGCCGACTCACCTTGAGTTCATGTCTAGCCAGTCGATTCCTTGCTTTAGAGCGATGGGCTGAACCCTTTTGAGTTCGGCTCAATCGCCGCTGCAATTGCTTCCGCTTCTTTTGAGAAGCCCGATAAAACTTCTCAATGGGTTCAAACTCACCATTGCTGTCGGTGTAAAACCGCTCTAGACCGACATCTAGACCAATGCTCTTCCCAGTTGGCTCTAGTTCTATCTTCACGTCGGCATCAACGCAAAACTGAACATAGTACCCATCGGCCCGACGCACCAAACGCACCCGCTTGATCTGAGATTCGTCGTACCGTGCCAGGTCATAGGTGCCAATCAAGCGCAGCTCGCCAATGTCAAAGCCATCGGTGAACTTAATTCGCTTTGGCTCTAGCAGCTTCCAGCCAGAGGTTTTATATTCCACTGTGCGAGAGAACGTCTTGAACTTGGGGAAGCCCACGGGCTTAATGCCAGCTTTGCAGTTGGCATAGAAACGGCTGATTGCACTCCAAGCGCGTTCAGCACTAGACTGACGTGCCATCGAGTTAAGCTTTCCAGCAAAAGAAAACTCTTTAGCCAACTGTTTACACAATTTACTAAGGTCGTATTTCCCAACGCCTTTATTGTCTAGCCAATGCCTCAAAGCTTTGTTGCGTATAAACTGAGCCGTTCTAATAGCTTCATCAATAGCGACTGCCTGAGACTGGCTAGCTCTAGCCTTAAACTCTAGTACAATCATATATTTACGCTAGCATACTCAGTATAAATATTGCACCAT
>JBAUJD010000767.1:0-1819 GCA_049683515.1 Thermosynechococcaceae cyanobacterium
ATCCTGGAGCATCAATATAGTAATATCTCAACGAGATGGATTCGTCACGCATCAATATTATTTGTTACAAAAGAATATTGGTCCGCTGCAGAAAAATACGGCAGCGCCATCAGTGCTGTTCACGATATCTATCGATGCTTATAGGGTACCCCCACTCAAAAGCAACGGGAACATTCGTTAATGCCCCCGTTGTCATTTTTTTCAATTGACGGTAACAAAGTAAACGGCCACCAGAGGCTAAAACCTAGGAAGATGACGTAATCCGGCGCATCGCTTCGTTCACGTTCTCGCGGCTATTGAAGGCAGAAATCCGAAAGTACCCTTCCCCTGCCGCCCCGAAGCCAGAGCCAGGGGTGCCGACAACGTTAGAGTTGTGCAGTAGCTGATCAAAGAAATCCCAGCTCGTCAGGCCATCGGGGGTTTTCACCCAAACATAGGGGGCATTGACGCCGCCGTAGACCGCTAACCCAGACGCGGTAAGCTGGTCCCGAATAATCTGAGCATTCTCTAGGTAAAAAGCAATCAGCGCTTTAATTTGGCTCTGGCCTGCCTCAGAATAAACGGCCTCTGCCCCTCGCTGAACGATGTAAGAGACGCCATTGAACTTAGTGGACTGGCGACGGTTCCAGAGTTTCCATAGCTCTACATCAGAGCCATCAGCGGCTTTGGCCGTGAGCGACTTGGGCACCACCGTGAAGGCACAGCGAGTCCCCGTGAACCCAGCATTCTTAGAAAAAGAGCGAAACTCAATGGCGCAATCCCTGGCTCCTTCAATTTCGTAAATGGAGTGAGGAAGGTCAGGATCGGTGATAAAGGCTTCGTAGGCGGCATCAAAGAAAATAATGGAGCCATTGGCTTTGGCATAGTCAACCCAGGCTTGGAGATGGGCCTTACTGGCCACTGCGCCGGTGGGGTTGTTGGGGAAGCACAGATAAATTAGATCGATCTTCTGATCAGGGATTTGGGCAACGAAGTGATTCTCAGCGGTAATGGGCATGTAGACCAAGCCGCCATATTTGCCGTCTTCGCTAGCTTGGCCGGTGTGGCCGGTCATTACATTGGTGTCAACGTAAACGGGATAAACCGGGTCAGTAACGGCGATGGTGTTGTGGTCGCCAAAGATATCTAAAATATTGCCGCTGTCGCACTTGGCCCCATCAGAGACGAAAATTTCAGCGGCATCAATGTCGCAGCCTCTGGCCTGAAAGTCTTGGGCTGCAATTTTTTCCCGCAGCCACAGGTAGCCCTGCTCAGGACCATAGCCTTTAAAGGTGTTGCGATCGCCCATCTCTGCCACCGCTTCTGTCATCGCAGTGAGACAGGCTTGAGGTAAAGGTTCAGTGACATCGCCAATTCCTAATTTGATGATCGGTGCATCAGGGTTTGCCTCGGCATAGGCAGTCACGCGCCGCGCAATTTCAGGGAAAAGATAGCCCGCCTTGAGCTTGAGATAATTATCGTTAATCGTAGCCATGTTGACTCAGTAATGTACGCCCAATCCATAGCTTACTGTGAACTGAGGAAGCGATTGCTTCCCTTGTCTAAATCTCTTGGCTCTCATCACACTACCTTTGCTTTCCAAACAGCAAAGAGAGGCTCCACCATCAAAATCCCTCTCCCTAGGAGCTACGGTGTACACACAAGTCTATTTCAGCTCATCGAGTTCTGCATTGGCCCCCCAACCTCCACGCCACTTGCTATGTCCGATGGACAGGCTTTGCCAACAAGTCGGAGAACCCGCCCCTTCGCGGAGCGTTCCTTAAGGAATACGCAGTGGCTTCACTTCTGGGGGGAGAGTCCGAAAGGTTGGGCTACTTTC
>JBAUJD010000768.1:0-4864 GCA_049683515.1 Thermosynechococcaceae cyanobacterium
GGATTGCCCCTCAGTACCAATCTAAAATCTTTGGTCGCTTCTATCGGGTGATCAGAATGAGATGGTTATCTCAAAATGCGACCCGCATTGAAAATCGCCAGTAATGCGACACCCACATCGGCAAAGACAGCTTCCCAAAGCGTAGCGACGCCAATGGCTCCGAGACCGATGAATATAGCTTTTACTATCATTGCTAGGAAGATGTTCTGCCAGACAATTCTCAGGGTGCGATGGGCAATAGCAATCGCTTCTGCGACTTTGGAAGGTGCGTCAGTCATAATCACTACGTCAGCCGTTTCAATCGCGGCATCAGATCCAAGCCCCCCCATCGCCATCCCAACATCAGCTCTTGCGATGACCGGGGCATCGTTAATACCATCGCCCACGAAGGCGACTTTGCTTTGACCAGCGCGATTTAGAAATCCTTCTAGAGCCTCCACTTTGCCTTCTGGTAGCAGTTCAGCCCGATACTGATCGAGTCCTAATTGCTGGGCAATGCGATCTGCAACGGATTGATTGTCTCCGGTGAGCATGGCAGTTTCAATGCCTTGAGCCTGTAAAGCTTGAATGGCCTCTCTGGCATCCTCTTTTAGCTCGTCAGCAATGATAATTCGTCCGGTGTATTCGCCGTCAACTGCAAGGTGAGTCACCGTTCCCTCTACCACACAGACATCGTGGGGAATGTTTTCTCGGTGCAGCAATCGGTCATTACCAGCTAACACGGTGCGTCCATTCACTTGGGCGAGAATACCGTGTCCGGCAATTTCTTGATAGTCTTGCAGCTCAGTCTCCTTTACCGGCTGCCCATGCGCCTGCCGAATCGACTGAGCGACGGGATGAGTGGACTGAGACTCGATCTGAGCAGCCAGCTCTAAAAGCTGCGGTGGGCTTAACCCGTTTTCAGAGATTACCTCTGTAACCTGGAAGTTCCCCTGGGTGAGGGTGCCCGTTTTGTCAAAGACAACGGTTTTAACTTGGGCTAGCGCATCTAGAAATACAGAGCCTTTAACCAAAATGCCGCACTTAGCCGCACCCCCGACGCCACCAAAGTAGCCTAGCGGAATGCTAATCACGAGGCCACAGGGACAGGAAATCACCAGCAGAACTAGGGCGCGATAGGTCCATTCGGCTTGGGTGGCATCTGCAATTAATAAGGGGGGCAGAAGAGCCACGGCCAACGAAAGAAAGACAACGACGGGAGTGTAGTAGCGAGCAAAGCGGGTAATAAATTTTTCGGTATTGGCTTTTTTGCTGCCGGCATTCTCTACCAGCTCTAAAATTCTAGAAATGGAGGATTCACTAAAGGGCTTGGTCACGCGGATGGTGAGCACACCAGCCTGATTAATCATGCCTGCCAGGATGGTTTCGCCAGTGGCTACAGTGCGGGGAACTGATTCCCCGGTCAGGGCTGAGGTATCCATCTGGGACTGGCCCTCTAGAATCTCACCGTCGAGGGGCACCTTTTCACCGGGACGAATGAGAATAATATCGCCGACATTGACTGAATCGGGGGCCACTTTTCGAATATCGCCGTTGACCTTCAGATTTGCGGTATCGGGCCGCACCTCTAACAGCGTTTTGATAGAGCGGCGAGATCGCCCCACTGAATAATCCTGAAACAGCTCCCCCACCTGAAAAAACAGCATCACACCAACGGCTTCAGGCAGCTCATGAATTGCGATCGCACCCAAAGTCGCAATGGTCATTAGGAAATTCTCATCAAAGACGCGCCCCCGCAGAATATTCCGTCCGGCGGTTGTAAGGACTGTCCAACCACTGATCAGGTAGGCGGGAATCAGAACGGCATATTCGCCAATAGCAAAGGGCGTGTTGTGCAGCGGCTCGTTGAAAATTAGCCCAATGAGAAATAGAGGGGCTGCGATCGCAACCGGTATCAGCTCTTTTTGTAAACTAAATTCACCAGAGCCGTGGTCATGCCCCTCATCGTGACCGCAGCAGCCGTGAACATGAGATTCTGCCATAGAAAGACCTACTGAAAAACCCTGAATACCTGAAAGACTATTCAGATGATATATCAAATAAAGACTTTCATCTACTGATTGAATGAGAGACAAAGCTTGAATCAAGTCAATCAGCATTCCATTGCTGTACTAGAGCTGTTAGAGACCTTGAAACGCTCTGAAAGCGTTCAGCTCAACGTAGGAATTTCTTTACTCATCTAAGTGATCAGCAACTTCTTGGACAGGGTCATGATGTGGTCGTCGGCGAGGCCATAGCATACGTTGCGGCCCTGGCGTCGGTACTTGACTAGGCGTTGAGATCGCAATACCCGCAACGGGTGAGATACTGCTGATTCGCCCTCTTGAATAAACATCAACGTTTTCTGATAGTTCGCCTCATTTCTCTGCTGCTCAAACAGTTGTGCTGCCCGCTGCAAATCCTCCATACCTGTTTGGCTATTTCCCGTTCGAGCGTGGAGTATACCCCGATGACCATCAGCCTCTGCTAAATCGGGTTCTAGGTTGATCGCCTTCGTGTAATCAGAAATCGCACCTTCAATATCTCCCATTGCGGTAAGAATATTGCTGCGATTGTAGTAAGGTATCTTCCCCGGCGGTGGGCGGACCATCGATAGTTTGACAGACGGTGTTAGCCCCAGCCGAGCCACCCTAAAAAGGTATGAAATAATAGCCAGATATTTAAACCGACAATGATGGTGCTCACTGAGATCGCGACAATCTTTAACCATCGCGGATTGACAAATTCACCCATTAACTGGCGATCGCTGGTAAACATGACCAGTGGAACCACTGCAAACGAAAGCTGTAAGCTCAACACCACTTGACTCAGAATCAGCAGTTGCCCTGTACTTTGCTCGCCAAAGAACAAGATCGTAAACAAAGCTGGAACAATGGCTAGTAGACGAGTGATTAATCGACGCAGCCACGGTGCAAGCTGCAGGCCCAAAAAGCCTTCCATGACAATCTGGCCCGCTAAGGTCGCCGTCAGCGTGGAACTTTGCCCAGACGCTAACAACGCTAAGCCGAAGATAGCGCTAGCAACACTTACCCCTAGCAGTGGCGATAGCAATTTGTAGGCATCCTGAATCTCAGCCACGTCGTGATAGCCAGAAAAATGAAAGGTCGCCGCCGCCACAATCAAAATGGCAGAATTAATGAACAGAGCCAGAGACAGCGCCACCGTAGAGTCAAGGGTGCCAAACTTAATCGCCTCCCATTTTTTGGCCGGGGTCGGTTGCCAAGCGCGGGTCTGGACGATCGCTGAATGCAGATAGAGATTATGCGGCATCACTGTGGCCCCTAAAATTGCAATCGCAATGTAAAGCATCTCTGGGTTTTGCATAATTTCTTGACTGGGTAAATAGCCCTGTAGAATCCCGCCAAGATCGGGTCGAGAAAACAGTACCTCTGCACCAAAGCAAATACCCACCGTGGCGACGAGCATAATCACCAAAGCTTCCACATAGCGAAAGCCTTTACCTTGTAAAAACAGCAACGCCAACACATCAAAGGCCGTGATGCAGACCCCCCATACCAACGGAATGCCGAATAATAATTGGAGTGCGATCGCGCTGCCGAGGAGCTCTGCCAAATCACAGGCTGCAATGGCAATTTCACACAGCACCCATAGCCCAAAACTCACCTGGGGACTGAAATAGTCTCGACAGGCTTGTGCCAAATCTCGCCCTGTGGCTACCCCCAAACGCACACATAAAGACTGCAACAGAACCGCCATCAGATTGGAGAGCAAAATCACACTCAGCAGCGTATAGCCAAATTTTGCACCGCCAGCGATATCCGTTGCCCAATTGCCAGGGTCCATATAACCGACAGATACTAAGTATCCGGGGCCAGCATAGGCTAGCATTTTGCGCCAAAACCCCTTGCCACTGGGAATGGCAATCGTGCGATGAACTTCTGGCAAACTGGATTGTTGCTTAGAGACGGCCATGTCACCTCGGCTTTCATAATCCTTTCATAATCTAGCTTACTTGACTTCTGCTTTGGCTTGGCATTAGGCCATCTCCATTGCCGTTACGATGCCAAACACAATCAAGTGTGTGTCGCCAAGGCCCGTAACCCATTGCTGTGAAATTCGTCCAGCAATCAGCTTGCCGCCGATGACAGAGATCGCAGCACAAATAGCGTGACCCAAAACAGCTCCCAAGAATACCCTCGTACTCACTAGCAGTGTAGGTCTCGAAGATCTGCGTCTGGCCGCAATTTGGATAGATTGATTGGCCTGTCGATAGAATAGGGATGTCGGCAAATCCCAGCGATCTAACGGTAAAAGTTGCCGTCAACGCTAATTTAAGGAGAGATCGCCCCTATGACAGTCGCTAAAGCACTGCAGTTTAGAAGTTTTGAGGACTATCTATCCGTTCCCCCTCCGAGCTTGCCAGAGGGCCATTTTGAATATTGGGATGGGGAATTAGTCGAGGTTATGACCGAATCGCTGCTCAATGACTCAATTGCTAAATACCTCATGTTCTTGCTCATGAATATGGGTACTCCCTTAGAGCTAATCTGTATTCATTCCTGTGAAGTAGTTGTCCCTGGCAGACCACGTACCCGATTTCCTGATTTAGTGGTGCTAGATGAAGCGCATCTAGAATTACTGAAAAAACGATCAACCATTACCGACAAAATGCCACCCCCTCGGCTATTGGTCGAAGTGGCGTCCCCCGGTGACGAGGATAGTGACAACTATCAACGAGATTATGTCCAGAAACCTCAGCAATATGCAGCGATCGGTGTTCGTGAATACTGGATTATTGATCCCGATCGAGACGTGATCAAAGTGGGTTTGCTCGTGGATGGGTCCTATCAGTTTCAAGACTTTACTGGCAATAGCAGGATCGCTTCTCTGACCTTCCCGGCAC
>JBAUJD010000769.1:0-2649 GCA_049683515.1 Thermosynechococcaceae cyanobacterium
CCCCATAGACTGGCCTAAAGACTGAAGCTAGCCTATCCCTTGGTGTCCTCTTCCAATGAGCGGATGAACTCACGGATGATGTCAGTTTTGGTTCGCTTTGCCTTTTTAGCATAGCGATCTAACACCTTAAGTTCATGCTCTGGAATTCTGATGCAGAGTTGGTTTTGAGACATTTGTATAGATATATGCTATACTTCGATTGTACCTTAAAAAAGCATCATTCAACGCGACGTTAAGGTCACCCTTCAAAATATGCGCTGCATTGATTCAGGCTTCAACAACACTCAAGCGGCGCTCCAGCAGAACTGACGCTGATACCACTAACGACAATATTTTTTACAGCGTGACTCTCTTGGATGCGATCGCACATTAATGAAGCGCAATTCGGTTCCCCTCGCAGAACCCGCGCCGTTTATGGGAGAGAGTAGTCTCAAGCTGCTCTAGCTTGTAATGTATACGCCAACTCGAATTTATCGTGCCCCGCCCAATTCTGGGCCAATCTTTTTGGGGCGCACATTGCCCTCTTTGTTAGACGAAGCCTGCAAAAAGCATCCCAATGCCCATGCGTTTAATGATTGGACTCGCTACGGCTGGCACTCTCTTTCAATAGAGGATTTTCGCAGGGCTGCTGAAGCGTTGGCTCTAGGCTTGCAATCGCTGGGGTTAGAAGTGGGCGATCGCATTGCTTTGCTCATGCAAAACGATACGAATTTCTGTCTTGCTGACATGGGGTGTTTATTGGCTCGATTGATCAACGTACCGATTTATATGGGCGAAACCCCAGAAAATATAGTGTTTACGCTGCAGCACAGTGAAGCTCGTGCCATTATCGTTGCAGATGTAGAAGTTCTGCAACAGATTACGCCTTGCTTGCATGACCTTGAGCATCTGACGTTCATCATTGTTGCTAATCTAGACTCCTCTCATACAGATGACGAGACTACCGTAGAGCCGTGGCTCCCTGAAACGGTTCAGCTCTTTTCCTTGACCGAACTTCGCGTGAGGGGAGAACTGCAGCTATCGGAACAAACCCGACCCGATTTGCGAGCGGAAATCGATCCTCAAGATGTGGCAACTATCGTGTACGTAGCCGGGGCAACGGGTCGCTGTCAGGCGTTTAGGAGTCAAGTCCTGCCCGTGTTTCAGATGGTGGCTGCACTACGGCAGCGGCTGAAGCACGGTGCCCCCTACGTTTGTGAAACGCCTAAAGGCGTAATGCTCACCCATGAAAACTTGGCTGGGGATGCATTAGCGGCTTTTGCTGCGATGCCGGGGCTTGAAACAGGCACCAAAGAAACGGTCCTCTCTTTTTTGCCCCTCACCCATGTCTTTGCACGGGTGATGCTCTACGGTCATCTTGCCTACGGTCATACGGTTTATTTCACGACGCCTCACCGAATGGTGAAGCATCTGCGAGAGATTCAGCCGACGATATTGTCTACCGTGCCGCGTTTTTTGGAGAAAGTCTATCAAAAAATTCAAGAACGCGGTCGCCAGATGCCTCGCTTCAAGCAGGTCATTCTAGAATGGGCTATCGATTTAGCCCAGCGTTATGAGCTGGGGCGTAAACCGAGTGGGCTGTATCGGCTGAAGCTGCAACTCGCCGATCAGCTTGTGTATCGTCTGTGGCGAGAAGGCTTTGGTGGTCGCCTTAAATATCTGCTCTGTGGTGGAGCCGCGCTCAAAGCAGAGCTAGCCACGGTCTTTTCGGCAGCCGGGATTCCGGTGTTGCAGGGCTATGGCCTCACGCAAACTAGTGCGGTGCTGTGCGTCAACCGGGGGCAGTTAAATCAGGCTGGATCGGTGGGGGTGCCTATTGCTGGGGTTGAAGTTGCGATCGCAGCCGATGGCGAAATCCTGGCAAAATCGCCCTATACCATGAAGGGCTACTACAAAAACCTGGTGGAAACTCAAGAGGCAATAGAACCCAACGGCTGGTTCCATACCGGCGACTATGGGGAGGTTACAGGCGAAGGCTTCTTGAAAATTACCGGCCATAAAAAGAGCCTGTTTAAGCTCTCTATTGGTAAATATGTTGCCCCTGAAGTGATTGAACGCTACCTGATGCAGTCGCCTTTAGTTGAACATGCTATAGCAATTGGTAGCCAGCGGCCCTACTGTACATTGCTCATTGTGCCGCATCTAAGGCGGATGCAGAAGCTGGGGCGAAAATTAGGACTTCGACTCTCTGCTGATGAATTACTAGAGCATCCACAAATCGTTGCTCAGTATCAATCGCTGGTGGATGAGGCAAATCGCAAAACACCGACTTGGTCAACGGTGAAACGGTTTCGACTCATTAACAAGTCTGTAACGGTTGCGAATGGGTTGTTGACGCCGATGCGGCAGCTCCATCGAGGAGCGATCGGCTTAGCCTTTTCGAATGATATTGAGGCGATGTATCGAACAGGAGTGGAGTTGAGATCGCACTCTCCAGCAGTTACAGATTCAATTCCCTCTGCGTCTCTGACCCTGGAGGCTTCTTAACCATCCACTTGTTCAAAGAATGTCTATGAATTCGCACTCCGCTCTGCATTGGCCCCCCCGGCCCCCCAATTCTGGGGGGAGAGTTGCCCACATTAGGGTTACACCTAAACCATTTCGTTGTTGAGTTTCTGCTGAAAGCCTAAACAACTTAAAGTCCCCCAC
>JBAUJD010000770.1:0-4385 GCA_049683515.1 Thermosynechococcaceae cyanobacterium
ATATTCTAGTTTTTGTCAGTCTGCGCAGTGACGATCTGCTAATTGGCTATTACTTAGGACCGGTGGCGTTGGGTTACTATACGGTTGCCTATCGCCTTTTAGTAACGCTCACCCAATTGCTGACCGATACCGTCAGGCAGGTTGTCTTACCCACATTTGCCCGCTTGCAAGATGATAAGGAGAAAGTTCGACAGGCATTTTATACCGCTACCGAGTTGATGAGCTTTGCTGCGTTTCCGGCCTTTTTAGGCATGGCTGTGCTCTCCCCCGAACTTGTGTTAGGTCTTTTTGGAGCGCAGTGGCAGCCTAGTATTCCGGTGATGCAGTTACTGGCAATAGTTGGACTACTACGATCTGTCTTTAACTTTAGTGGTGCTGTCATTATGGCACTCGGCAAGCCCACGTGGAATCTGATCCTGATGCTATTGGAGACGCTAGGAAAGGTGGTTACCTTTCTGATTGCGGTCAGGTGGGGAATTGTGGCAGTGGCAACGGGCCTACTGATCTCAACTTGTATATTTGCACCCCTTAGACTTTGGGTAATTTATCACTTAGTTCAACTAAATATTCGCACCTATCTGACCCGATATGGCTCGCCCCTTCTCGGTTCTGGGGTTATGACAGGCTCCATTTTACTGTGTAAATATTTTCTGAGCACATATCTGAATGTCAAGATTTTGTTAGGTCTTTGTGTTGTACTTGGCTCTATGATCTACTTAGGCGCTATTTTTCTATTGGCCCCCAAATTTTTTCAAAACCTGTTAGGGTTGGCACGTTCTGCTGCGCCAGCCTCATTACAAAAGCATCCGTAGTAAGATTACACTGTTTTTTGTCGATGCTTATTTGTCTTTAAAGGGCTATATGACGATAATGACTACTATAACAACCTATACAAAAAACAGCATAATGCTCCCTAACTTTCTGATTATTGGGGCGGCTAAAGCTGGAACAACGTCTCTTTATTATTATCTCAAGCAGCACCCAGACATTTACATGAGTGAACTAAAAGAGCCTCATTTCTTTAGTTTTGAGGATGAAACGTTAACGTTTCTCAGAGCTGGTAATCAGCCCGATCCGATTAATCAAACGGCGGTGACAGACTGGCCAAGCTACTGTGCGCTTTTTGAAGGAGCGAGTACCGAGCAACGTATTGGCGAAGCTTCCCCTAGCTACCTGCATACACCCAAAGCCGCTGAGGGGATCAAGGCGCGTCTTCCAAAGGTAAAGCTAATTGCAATTTTGAGACATCCTGCTGAGCGAGCCTATTCTGGATTTTTGGGCCAGTATCTCAGCGGTGTTGAAAAAGGTGTTCCATATCTTTCTGACTTTGCAGACGCTGTTCACTCAGAAGAACAGTTTGAGCGTGAAAATTGGACACCGATCTTTTTATACAAAAAATTGGGATTTTACTATGAACAGTTGAAATACTATTACAGCCTATTTGACAGGGAGCAGATCCACGTTTGCTTGAATGAGGATCTGCAGAAGCAACCCACTGAAATGATTCAGGAGATTTTCCGATTTTTAAAAATAGACGATAGCTTTGTACCTGATACCTCCGTAAGAGCGGGTGTATCGGGAATCCCTAAAAACCAATTTCTCTATCGATTCCTCAAGCGAAAATCAGTGAAATCTATTTTGAAGCCATTGATCCCTGAAGGTTTTGGTCAGAGGTTGGAGAAGGCAATGTTAGATAAGCCCAAACTTTCCCCCGAAATGCGCCAAGAACTTATTGAGGTTTATCGCGATGATATTTCAAAGCTTCAAGATCTGCTTCAAAAAGATTTATCAGATTGGTTAAAATAGCAGTCTACTTGTTTTTGCAGCGAAAATCAATCTCTATAAAAAAACTTCTATGAAAAAGCCTAATTTCTTCATCGTGGGTGCGCCTAAGTGCGGTACAACGGCTCTATTTACGTATCTGGGTGAGCATCCTGATATCTATATTCCAGAAACTTCTGAAACGGTCGAATCACAGCTCGGAGGGAAAAAGGAGCTACATTTCTTTGGCCATGATTTAGGGTTTAATCGACCTTCTCTGGATAACTATCTTGGTTACTATACCAACGCCGATGGTGAACAGCAACTAGGAGAATCGTCGGTTTTCTACTTGTATTCTCAGCAGGCCGCCGAAGAAATTAAAGCGTTTAACCCTGACGCTCGAATTCTCGTGATGCTGAGAAATCCGATCGATATGATGTATTCGTGGTATTCTCAGCTCTCGTTCTGGGGTGATGAAACCCTGCCAACGTTTCAAGCTGCGCTGGAGGCAGAGGCAGATCGCAAAGGTGGTAAACTCCGGCCTGCTCAGGCAGATCACCCCATTGAGTGTTTTTACTATAGAGAAATTGCGCAATATACCGACCAGGTCAAACGTTATTTTGATCTGTTCGGTCGAGATCGCGTCCATGTGATTATCTTTGATGACTTCAAACAGGATACTGCTGCCGTCTATCAACGGGTGACAAAATTCCTTGGGTGTAATCAGGTCTATGAGCCTGACTTTAGAGTGATCAATTCAAACAAAAGTATTCGAAATAAAGGCTTACAAGGCTTCTTGCGTCACCCACCCAAGTGGGTTCGCCTGTTAACGGATGTGCTAATACCGGTACCTGTCAGACGCATTGTTCGGCAACGGTTGCAACAGTACAATACGCAAGCAAGTACGCGAAATGACCTAGATACTGGCTTAAGGCGTTATCTGCAACAGGAGTTTAAGGTGGAAATTGAGCATTTAAGTCAGTTATTAGATCGAGATTTGACCCATTGGGTTCAGTGACGTTATTTCTAATCTCTATGCGTATTGAGGGGTATTAACGTGAATAGGCAGAGACTAACCGGTATTGATTTATTTAGGGGGCTAGCCATCTATGCTGTGATTGTCTTGCATTCTGATGAACCCTTGACCATTAATCCCACTGGTTGGCAAACGATTTTAGAGTTTTCAAAGTTTGCAGTGCCTTTTTTTTTGGCCGCTTCATTTTATTTGGCGTTCAAGAAGTTTTATAGCACTTCAAAGGGAGTATCCCTGAGGGATAGACTCTCCCGTCTACTGATCCCTTACGGAATTTGGAGTGCGATTTACTTGCTTTATAAGTGCTTTAAATATGTCGTCGATGGCGAAATGAGTCAAATCAGCCAAATCCCACAAAATTGGTTCTCGATCATTTTCAGCGGTGGAGCAGCTTTTCATCTTTATTTTTTACCATTGTTAATGGCGGGCACTGTGCTGCTAAAGCTCCTTGAGATAGGGCTACCGCGAGATCATCCTCCCCTATTGGTTATTTTGGCCCCTGCTTTTGGCTTGAGCCTCGTGTTTTACCAAGGCTTATTGACAACAGGTAATGCCTTTAATAACGGTGCTGGGACTGCGTTTGTGGCTGTAGTGGAGACCCTACCTACCGTCGTCGGACAAAATCTCTTGGTGAGGGCGGGGCTGATTACACTAGCCTGGATGATCCGATGTTTACCTTACATTCTGTTAGCGATGTTGCTGGCACATCCTAAGCTTAATCCGGGGTTGTCTAAAAAATCAGGTCTTTATTGTCTAGTCATGGTTTTTGCTTTTGTAGTGGTTAATCTGTTTGGCATTTTGCTGCCTGCTGCTGTCTACGAAATTTTGAGAGGATACATTACGTTAGTTCTGGGGCTGGCGGCGTCCCCATTTCTCAAAGATGCTTTTTGGCTGAGGGCTTGGGGAGCCTGTTCATTTGGGATTTATTTGATGCACCTCATTTTTATTGAAGGTTTTTATATCTTGGCTAGTAGGGCATTGCCTGCCTCTTTTATCGAAAATATTTCATCGATAACACTGCTGTTGGTGTCAGTCTTGATTTTGATACTGACTGGATTTTTGACTCAGATTCTCAGGCATAGAAAAAAAGCTGCATTTTTGTTGCTCGGCGGATAGGTAGACTGATCATGATTACACCGAGCTAATTCTTATGCTGATTGAGTTATTTTTAGTCTTTACAACTGGAACGATTTAGGGTCATGTGATATGAAAGTTCTGCATCTTAGTACTTCTGATTTGGATGGTGGGGCAGCTCGAGCAGCTTATCGATTACATCAAGGGTTACGTAAGGGGGGGGGAGATTCTCAAATGCTGGTGCGGGCGAGGGAGAGTCTTGACAATCATGTTTTCGTAGAAAAAACATTAAAGACACGTTTGGGCCCCATGATGAATGGGATGCCTTTGAAGCGATACAAGCATCGCAGTGCTGGCCTATTCTCAACGCAGTGGTTTCCGGATACGCTGGTGGATCGCGTCAGCTCGTTGAAACCTGATATTTTGACGCTTCACTGGGTGTGTAACGGTTTTGTCCAGATTGAAACGCTGGCGAAATTTAATCTGCCGATGGTTTGGGTTGCCCATGATATGTGGC
>JBAUJD010000771.1:0-6546 GCA_049683515.1 Thermosynechococcaceae cyanobacterium
GTCTCGCCTCAACAGCGTTACCACGGGGGCTATCTATCAGTCTGTTCTTAATAAAGAGCGGCGCGGTGACTACAACGGTGGCACGGTGCAGGTGATTCCCCATATCACTAACGAAATTAAAGAGAGAGTTATGCGGGTGGCGAAGCAAAACACCCCTGATGTGTTGATCATCGAAATTGGTGGCACCGTGGGCGACATTGAATCGCTGCCCTTTTTAGAAGCCATTCGCCAGTTCCGTAAAGATGTAGGCCGCAAAAACCTGCTCTATATGCATGTGACGCTGCTGCCCTGGATTCCAGCGGCAGGGGAAATGAAGACCAAGCCCACGCAGCACTCGGTCAAGGAGCTACGTTCCATTGGTATTCAGCCCGACATTCTGGTGTGTCGATGCGATCGCCCCCTCACCGTCGGCATCAAGGAAAAACTCTCTGAGTTCTGCGATGTACCCGTCGAAGCCGTGATTACGGCCCCCGATGCCAGCAGCATCTATGCCGTCCCCCTAGTCCTAGAGCAGGAAGGATTAGCCGCCCAGGTCTTGAGCATCTTAAATCTCGATCAGCGAGAACCGGATCTGACCGAGTGGCAGAGTTTAGTCAATCGCCTAGAAAATCCCACCCAGACCCTTGAAGTTGCGATCGTGGGTAAATATGTCCGCCTCAACGATGCCTACCTCTCGGTCGTGGAATCGTTGGGTCACGCTGCTGTCGCTATGGGCATTGAAATCAATATCCGCTGGGTCAATTCTGAAATCATTGAAGCCGAGGGGGCCGAGCGCCACCTGAACGGTTTGGCAGGTATTGTCGTACCGGGTGGCTTTGGGTCACGGGGAGTAGACGGCAAGATTGCAGCGATTCGATATGCACGAGAGAACAAGATTCCCTTCTTGGGTCTGTGTTTGGGGATGCAGTGCTCTGTGATTGAGTGGGCACGCAACATTGCCCATCTTGATAAAGCCAATAGCGCTGAATTTGATCAAGATACGCTGCATCCGGTGATTAATCTGTTGCCAGAACAGCAGGATGTAGTCGATTTGGGCGGCACGATGCGCCTGGGCCTATACCCCTGTCGTCTGCAGCCAGAGTCTATGGTGGCTAAGCTCTACGGGCAAGAGACAGTGGTCTATGAACGCCACCGCCATCGTTATGAATTCAATAATGCCTATCGAGGCTTATTCTTAGAATCGGGTTATGTTGTCAGCGGTAGCTCTCCTGATGGCCGTTTAGTCGAAATGATTGAGTTGCCGGCCCATCCATTTTTTGTTGCGACTCAGTTCCACCCTGAATTTCACTCGCGCCCGAATGATCCCCATCCCCTATTTAGAGGGTTTGTGGAAGCAGCTCAAACGCTAGCGGGTACTCCAGTCAGCAACTCAGATAATCTGATGTCCGATCCGCTGCCCAGCGAGGCGGGCAGTTCCCACCATTCCGGCTCGGTTGCCTAGTTCAGCCTTTGACGTGGCTGGCTGAGGCGCATCCACCGATATCAACCTCTAAAACCTGCGTGATATTACTCATCTTTCTGTTGCTGTGGATATATTTCTATTGAACGAGGGCAGTCTATAGATATCAGCAAGACCACTTTTCTACTGATGAAACTGAATTTATTCTCCAGAATGTAATCTTATTGGCAGTCCTCGTTACGCGGCGTTGGGCTGCTTTTATTTTTAAAGATTTGCTCTCTTAATCGAGCGATACCAACAGGGCAACGGCATAGGCAACAATCCCTTCTTCCCGTCCGGTTGGTCCCAGCTTTTCATTGGTTGTGGCTTTGATGCCGACCTGGTCCGGTTGGACGTTAAGGGTTTGAGAGAGATGCGATCGCATCGCTTCAATATGGGGCTTCATCTTCGGCTGTTCGGCCACAATTACCGAATCAATATTGCCTACCTGCCAACCCTTGTCATAAATCAATTGATTGACCTGGGCTAAAAGCTTGAGGCTATCAGCTCCCTTCCATTGCGGATCAGTGGGCGGGAAGTAGTGACCAATATCGCCTAGGCTCAGTGCCCCTAAAAGGGCATCCATAATTGCATGGGTCAATACATCGGCATCGCTGTGGCCCACTAACCCCAGCTCATGCTCAATGTGAACTCCACCTAAAATTAAGGGTCGATCAGGGCCAAGCTGATGAATATCGTAGCCATTGCCAATTCTAATATTTGCCACCATCTCAAGCTGCTTTTGACTATAAAAATAGAGAATGTTGGGCGATCTCTGGCCTGGGCCTCGCTTCACCCAAAACTATCGGTTATTCTGCCCCTAGCCACCCTGATCTTTCCATAAGGCGATGCCTCCGAGGATGCCAGCCTGATTTGAGACCACCGTTACATTGGGCGGCAACTCAATCTTAATGCGCTTTGTTTCACCGCCGCCAAGATAAAGATGATCGTAATTAAAGACTCGTTCTAGCGTTTCAATGGCTAGCGCCAGACATCGATTCCAGCCTTTACTTCCCTTTTTTTTCAGCGCTTGGCGACCGAGTTGCTCTTCATAGGTTTTCCCCTTTAAAAACGGATGATGGGCAATTTCGAGATTGGGAACCAGATGACCGTCAATGAACATAGAAGTACCAAACCCCGTCCCCAACGTCACGACCATCTCGACCCCTTCACCAGAAATGGCTCCATAGCCCTGAATATCTGCATCATTGGCGACCCGAATCGGCTTCTTTAGGCATTCAGACAGTGCCGTTGCTAAATCAAAGTCAACCCATTGAGGGGTTAGATTTACTGCCGTTTTAATCACGCCTCGTCGCACCACGCCAGGGAAACCCACCGAAACCTGCGTAAACTCGCCTTGTTTCGCAGCTAACTGTTCAATCACTTCTAGTATCGCCTCTGGATGCGGCGGCTGAGGTGTCTTGATGCGATCTCGTTCGGTCACAGGCGTTCCCGCTTCGTCTAGCACCATCGCTTTAATTCCACTGCCCCCAATATCCACCGCCAAAACACGCAGAGACTGAGTTTCAGATGTGCTCATTTGGATGTCTACTCCAGCATTTAGATTGTGATCATTGTGGTCAGTTCAGCTTCAGTTCACTGGGCAGAACTTGCGCCCAAAGCGAGATCGCTACCCACAAAATAGTACGGGAAGTTGGCCCCAGTCGGATCACCTCTCTATCCAGTGGAAACCGTAATCAACTACAGTTAGGGCTTAGAGGCGTCTCACCCCTCCGCGATCGCAACCCTTCTGAATCATGAACTGGCTCACTGCTTCGACAACGTTTTATGTGCAGCTTGCGATAGCAGGAGCTTGGGTCGTCGGCGTCTTTGGTCTCGCAGAAATCCTCAAGCAACAGGGCAAAACCGATCCTGAGATCAACCGTAAAGTGGTCCACATTGGCGTCGGCAACGTGATTCTATTCGCTTGGTGGTTCCAAATCCCCGCCTGGATCGGACTTGCGGCATCGGTTGTCTTTAGTATTTTGATGCTGCTCTCCTATCGATACCCCATCCTATCGAGCACCAGCGGCACCGGACGTAAAAGTCTCGGAACGTTTTTCTACGCGGTCAGCATTGGTATTTTGGTGGGCTGGTTTTGGCCGCTAGCCTTGCCTCAATACGCCGTCATTGGCGTTTTAATTATGACTTGGGGTGATGGTCTGGCCGCCCTCGTCGGTCAGCGATGGGGACAACACAAGTATCAGCTTTGGGGCATGAATAAAAGCTGGGAAGGCTCGCTCACGATGGCCGCAGTGACTGGAATTGTGGTGGCGTTAATTTTGCTAGTGACCCAGGGCAATATTTGGCAGACCTGGGTGAGCGCGATTGCAGTAGCCGTCGCTGCGACCACCCTAGAATCAGTCTCTAAATTCGGCATCGATAATCTCACAGTGCCCATCGGCAGCGCGGCCCTCTGCTTTTTATTCAATGAGCTATGGTTATAGACGTAATTCATTGCAGACCGAAAAACCGTGAGTAGACCCAATTCGTCTTGGGCGTTGAAGTGGTTTAGCTTCTTCTTTGCCGGGACCGCCGCGATTTATGCATTGCGTGGGTTCGCGATTTTATCCATGCTGCCGGGGTTCATCCTTTGGATACTGCTGTTGTTGACTTTAGTGACCGGTGTAATCACAACATTGCAGGTGCTTCGCTAGAGCTGGTTGGACGAGTGGCAATCTGATGGAGCCATCCCCAAACCGGATAAATCGACCTACACTTAATAGGTGTGTCAATTGCATAGTGAAGGGATATCATGGCTCCCGCCGTTTTGATCGAAAAACTTCAAAAGCGCTACGGCACCGTTGATGCCGTCAAAAATGTATCTTTCGAGGTCGCCCCTGGACAAATCTTTGGCTTACTTGGCCCTAACGGTGCGGGTAAGACAACGACGCTCCAGTGCCTCTGTAGTCTAACGACACCTGATGCAGGCAAAATTGAAATCTCTGGCATCTCAGTGCTAGAGCATCCTCGCGCAGCCCGTCAGCTTTTGGGCTACGTTGCCCAAGAAGTCGCTCTAGATAAGGTTTTGACTGGCAAAGAAATGCTGCAGTTTCAGGCAGCGCTCTATCATATCCCAGCTAAAGAGATTGAATCGCGGATCCAAACGGCCATCAAGTTGCTGAGCCTAGAAGCATTTTCAGACAAGAAAACCGGCACCTATTCGGGCGGCATTTGGAAGCGGTTAGGCTTGGCTGCGGGCCTCCTGCATCAGCCGACCGTCCTTGTCCTTGATGAACCGACAGTGGGCTTAGACATTGAGAGCCGCGTTGTAATTTGGGACTTTTTACGTGAATTGCGCGATCAGGGCACCACAATTTTGATCACCAGCCACTATCTCGAAGAAGTAGACGCTTTGGCCGACAGCGTTGCCATTATCGACCAAGGCAAAGTCATTGCCGAAGGCAGTCCCTCAGAGCTTAAAGATCAGGTGGGTGGCGATCGCATCACTCTCCGCATTCGTGAATTCACCTCTGACGATGAAGCTCAAAAAGCCAAATCGATGACAGCAGCCATGCCATTCGTCCAGGATGTGATCATCAATGGTGCCCAGGGCAACTCTTTGAATCTAGTCGTCACACCTCAGAGCGACGCGCTGCTCACCATTCAGCAAGCCCTTAAAGAAGCCGGACTGCCGGTTTTTGGAATTGCCCAATCTCGCCCCAGCCTTGATGACGTGTATCTTGCCGCCACCGGCCAAACCCTGATGGATGCTGAAATGGCTGCTTCTGGCAAACGAGATGCCAAAAAAGAACGCAAGCAAAATATGCGCTAAGCCTCAAGCACGCCACCCTAATCCGCAAGCTTAAATACGATTATGACAACCACCCTTGATCCCAAAACCGCTTCTTCTCCCACCCTTTCTCGGGCTGAGCTACTGGCAACGCCAGGGATTGTCTCTGGTGAATTTGTTCAAGAAACCCTTGCCTTAACCCGACGCCTATTTATTCAGCTCAAACGCCGACCGACGACGCTGATTGCCGGAATTATTCAGCCACTCATGTGGCTGGTTCTCTTTGGCGCTTTATTTCAGAACGTTCCGGAAGGGTTGTTTGGCACCAGCCAGAGTTATGGTCAGTTTCTCTGTGCGGGCGTGATTGTATTTACGGCCTTCAGTGGGGCGCTCAACGCCGGTTTGCCGGTGATGTTTGACCGTGAGTTTGGGTTTCTCAATCGATTGCTGGTGGCTCCGCTGGCCTCTCGGTTTTCGATTGTGCTGGCTTCTGCCATCTTTATTACAACTTTGAGCCTGATTCAGACGGTTGCCATTGTGGTCACCAGCATTTTTCTAGGCGCAGGGCTTCCCGATGCTGCTGGCCTAGGAGTGATGGCTTTAATCGTGGTGATGCTGGTACTTGGTGTTACAGCACTCAGCCTGGGCCTCTCGTTTGCTCTGCCAGGCCATATTGAACTGTTGGCGGTCATTTTTGTCACGAACCTACCGCTGTTGTTTGCCAGCACAGCCTTAGTGCCTCTGGCGTTTATGCCCACTTGGCTGCAGGTTGTGTCTAGCCTCAATCCGCTCAGCTTTGCCATTGAGCCAATCCGTTACCTCTATCTTCACAGCGACTGGACCTTTGCCAGCATTGTCATGGATGCGCCCTGGGGTTCTGTGAGCTTAGGAGGGGCGCTGATCTTGTTGGCTGGGTTTGATGCGATCGCACTTGTCAGCATCCAACGTTTGCTGTACCGTCGTCTCAGCTAGTCGTTTTTGATGGGCACTTTTTTTACGACGCTAAGCTCACTGGCCACTGCCGTACTCCTTATCGCCGCTGACACTGGGGACAATAGTAATACCGTCGCCCACTTGCTAATTCCTTCACAATAGGAGTACGGCAGACAAAACACGGCTGTTCTGCCCTGCTAAACACCCAATGACGATAGTAACGCCGCCGCACTCCTTCGGTCTTAAGCTGCTTGGCTAAGGCCACATCGTTGGTAATACCACCCGTCTGATAGGACTGCCTGGGAACGTCTAGGGAGGCTGCCGCGAGTGTCTGGAGCTGAGTGTCAGTGCAGTCCACTGGACGATACTGGGGATGGATCCGAGCCACAAATAGAATCTCGCTGCGGAGGTAGTTGCCTAAACCAGCCAGAAAATGCTGGTC
>JBAUJD010000772.1:0-9941 GCA_049683515.1 Thermosynechococcaceae cyanobacterium
GAGCAGACCTCTGATTCCAAGCGACGGTATGAATATCTACTCTGGTTTGCCAAGCGATCGCCCCCCTTCCCAGAAGCCGATAAACAGCCCTGCAATAAAGTCGTAGGCTGCGTGTCTCAGGTCTATATCACCGCCACTTTGACCGACGGCGTGGTCCACTTTCAAGGAGATTCCGATGCTCAAATCACCAAAGGACTGGTGGGACTGTTGATTGAAGGTCTCAATGGATTGCCACCCGAACAAATTGTTCAGCTCTCCCCAGACTTTATTGAACAGACTGGCCTCAACGTCAGCCTCACCCCGTCGCGCAGCAATGGGTTCTACAACATTTTCACAACCCTGCAGCAATTAGCACTGCAGTTTAAACGCTCAGAACAAACTCATTCCCCTCAACCGGAGTCAACTCTTGATTAACTCACCTGCTCAGCAAAACCTGCCACAAACCGATCTGCAACTGCCCAAGCGAGGGATGCCGGTCACGATCATCACAGGCTTCCTCGGCAGCGGCAAGACGACGCTGCTCAATCACATTCTCCATAATTGCCAAGATTTGAAAGTGGCGGTGTTAGTCAATGAGTTGGGCGATATCGATATTGATAGCCAGCTTTTGGTGTCTGTCGCTTCAGACATGGTGCAGTTAAGCAATGGCTGTATCTGCTGCACCATCAATGATGATCTCGTCGAAGCGGTCTACAGCATTTTGGAACGGGACGAGAAAGTAGATCACTTGGTCGTCGAAACAACGGGGGTGGCTGATCCGCTGCCTTTGGCACTCACGTTTGTGGGTCCGCCGCTGCGGGACTTGACCCACCTTGATTCCATCGTCACGTTAGTGGATGCTGAAGCCTTTTCCCCACAGCATTTTAAAAGTGAAGCAGCTCTGAACCAGGTTTCCTATGGCGATATTATTGTCCTTAATAAAACCGACTTAGCGCCGACTCAACAAGTAGAGGATTTAGAGCAGTGGATTCGAGCGCAGAAGTGGGGGGCGCGGATATTGCGATCGCAACACAGCCAAGTGCCACTCCCGTTGATTTTAGAAACCGATCTGTTTCGCCCTGATCGCTATACCGCAGAAGCAAAAGCACTGGCTGAAGCGGCCCACGATCACCACGACCATCACGGCCACGACCACCACCATCATTCTGACCACCTCGCCAACGATGGTTTTGTATCTGTGGCCTTTGAGAGCGATCGCCCCTTTGAACTCGAAAAATTTCAAACTTGGTTAACAGAACATCTATCAGAGCACGTATTTCGAGCCAAGGGATTTCTGTGGTTTGAGGCGGTTGCCCCGCGCTACATTTTTCAGCTCAGCGGCAAGCGCTACACGATGGACTCCGATGACTGGCCCACCACACCCAAAACGCAGCTAGTGCTGATTGGCCGTGATTTAGATGCACAAGAGCTGCAAAAACAGCTTCAAGACTGCTTGGCTCAATAAAACAAACATCGGTAAAATACGGCCCCCTTGCCGATGCATCATGGAAGCCAGCGAGGATTTTTGCCAGCAGCCACTAATTCAGGGGCATTACCAGTGGCGTCTAGGGGAAGGCGCTTCAGCGCACTACTTTCTTCAATGCCTTCGGTATTCACTTGATCAAACAAAAGAGCTGAACCGTCAGGAGCCAGACTGATATTGGTTTGCTCCTGTGGCAAGAGATCTAGCAGCTTGGTGAGCCGACCAGAGACTAGATCAATCTTGGCAAGGTAGGGAATCTCCACATAATCTTGTCCATCAATCGTATCGAGATTGGCGGTTTTCACAGCATTTTCCTCAGACCGGACTTGAGTGAGTAGACAGTAGAGAGACTGTTTTTGAGGACCAAAGGCCGTGCTAAGAATGGACCCTTTTGTATTCAATAGCTCTTTCTGAACGCCTTGATTGGTGACTAAGAACAAAGAGCGGCTGTAGTCTTGATTGAATTTCAGCATAGTGGCGGCGGTGCCGTCCTGGGCAAAGCTGAGGACAACGCCGAACTGAGGTAAAAAGCCTAAGGGTTTACTGGCCTGTTGTTTATCAAGGGGGAGAAGTGCAATCCCTTGACCTTGAGCAATCACAAGGGTGTTGCTATCAGGGGCAATTAAAAAGTCTCCGCCTGTGACGCCCTCAAGCTTTTTGAGCGATCCATCTGTTAATTGCCAAAGGTCTACCGCTCCCAAGCCTTCTCCCTCTCGGAGCGATCGCTGCACAACAATCCGTTTGCCATCCTGCGATAGCTCGAACTTGAGAATCTGATATCTCTCGTTGTCAAGAATCCGCTCAGTTTTGCCAGAATCTGAGGCTGGAGTCGCGGGAAAATCAGGCGCGTCCACCTGTAATCCAGTGGTAACCGTATAAAGCTGGGGATTGAAGTCCTGTTGCTGATGGGCTTTGCGATCGTTGGCGGCAAAGAGGATGCGATCTCCTAAGGGATACATCCGGTAGCTCACAACATATAAGCTTACTGGGGTCAGAAGTGTTTTACTGCTTTGGGTCAGATTCCGTAAAATCAGCCGTCCTGCTTCTTCGCCATTGACGCCTATGTAGACAAAGGCGCGATCGCGACTCCGAAACTCTCCTTCAAAAGGTTTCATTGCTTTGGGCTGATGGCGTGAGCCTCGACTGGCTTCAGGAATATTGGCAAGCTGAACCTGAAACTCAGTGCCGTAGGGCATCGGATCGGTGAGGGTATAGGCCAAGCGCCGCCCAGACCAGCTTATCTTTCCGTTGAGGGGTGGGGCGATTTCGAGATTTTTCTCGACCTGATCCCAGTCCATTGTGCGGTTGAACTCTAGCGTAAAGGCAGTATTCTCAATACCAACCTGCTGGTTGTTCCAGTTAAAGTCTCGCACTTGGGGAACGGTGCGATCTCCGGAGAGTAACAGGAGGACAATCAATATAAAGAGAATGGCTATGAGTGCGATCGCACTGCGGTCAAGGGGCTGGATTTGTTTCATATACCCATCTACTGACTTCCTGACCTATTTTAAGAGGATGACCTGACCATTGCGCTACCCTAGACTCTGGAGTTTCCGCAATATCTGGACGAACTTGAATGGAGCAGTTTGGGAGTGCATTGACGCTCTTTTTCAGTTTGCTAGCCGAGGCGATGCCCTTTCTGATTTTTGGCGTCGTCGTGTCGGGTCTGCTATTGCTATTCGTCGATGAACAGAAGCTGATTACACTGTTCCCCAAGAATCCCCTACTGGGGGCGCTATCGGGGAGCCTGTTTGGCTTTCTGTTCCCGGTGTGTGAATGTGGCAATGTACCAGTGGCGCGGCGGCTGATTATGCAGGGGGTCTCGGCTCCGGTGGCGATTGGGTTCCTGCTGGCGGCTCCCACCATTAATCCGGTGGTGATTTGGGCCACCTGGACTGCGTTTCGCGATCAGCCTGAACTGGTCGTGCTGCGGGTGGTGTTTTCACTGGCAATCGCAGTCATCATTGCCCTTGTCTTCAGTAGCCAAGCCGACCTCAAGCCCTTTCTGCAGCCCACCATCGCGGCAGCCATGCCCAAGTCAGAAGAGGACGATAAACCAGCACTGCTCAGATCGGGTACGTTTTTACTGGGGCAACCGGGCCAACCCATTGAACTCGATACCACCAATCTGCAGTCTGTGTTGGCGGCCAATCCAGCCGCAAAACTGTCGGTGCGCGATCGCATCCCCCTTTTCATTGAGAACACCATCCAAGAACTGCGCGAAATGGGAGCCATCCTGGTGCTGGGTAGTGCGCTGGCAACCATCATTCAGGTGGCGGTGCCCCGCGAGATCGTCTTGAGTCTGGGTCAAGGTCCGGTGTCATCAATTGTCTCCATGATCACCCTGGGCGGCGTCATTTCGATTTGCTCCACGGTGGATGCGTTCTTTGCTTTGTCCTTTGCCTCCACCTTTACCGGCGGCGCGCTGCTGGCTTTTTTGGTGTTTGGTCCCATGTTTGACCTGAAGAGTTTGGGTCTGTTGCTGACAGTGTTCAAAACGCGGGCGGTGGTCTATATTTTTGTGCTGATTCTGCAGTTGACCTTTCTGTTTACACTAGCAATCAATCTTTGGGTGAGTTGAACGGAGGCTATTTCAATGATGGTTAAATCATTCCCCTGGATCAAAATAACGGACTGGCTGACAGTGGTGGCAATGGCCGCTTGGGGTGCCTTGCTGATCAACTTCTGGATCTCTGGCAGGCTCGGAATTTTGATTCACCCGAACTATTTTGCCCTCACCGTGAGTGGTGGCTTCTTCATGGTAATCGTGGCTCTCTTCCAAGGGCTGAAGCTATTGCGACAGCCCCAAGGGGTGAGAATGCAGCATTTTTCATTTTTGTCTCCCCAGTGGCTGAGCGTGATTTTGCTGGTGTCAGCCCTAGTGGGCTTTCTGGTTCCGCTGAGGCCATTTGCGAGTCAAACTGCGATTCAGCGGGGGCTGCAGGATACAACGGTGGTGACTCGGGCCAATCCCCAAGCCTTTCGCACTGAGAGTAATCCAGAATCGAGATCGCTCCTCGAATGGGTCCGCACCCTAGATGTCTACCCCGAACCCGATGCCTACCAAGGTCAAAAAGTGAACGTAGAGGGCTTTGTGGTGTATCCCGAAAATCTAGCTGAGAATTACCTGACGCTGGCTCGGTTTGCGATTACCTGCTGCGCGGCGGATGCCTATCCCATCGGCTTGCCCGTAAAGCTAAAGCAAACCCGTCAAGAGTATGCGGTGGATCAATGTTTTGTCGTCAAAGGTCATATGCAGACTGAGACCCTAGACGGCAAACGACAGCTTGTGATTGTGGCCGATTCTCTAAGCCCCATTCCTGAGCCTAAAAATCCCTATTCTTACTAACTGCTTGCTCAATGAGGTCCGTAGAGAGCTGATGAGACGCAAGGATAGATTCATGGACTTCCTTACACAGACCGAGGCTAGGCTCAAGCTAGAGAACTTGCAGCCCCTTGATCGGGTGGCTTTGCTCTCTATTCTCTTTCTCACCGTGCTGATGGGGTTGCTGTTATGGAGTGGCGATCGCACCTATCCCAAGGTCCGTAACTTTAGCTGGCAAAATCAACAGGTAGGGATTAACGACACTGCCTTTGTCCTAGCCTTCAATCGCCCCATGAACTGGGAGAGCGTGGCCGCCAATCTGAGCATCAAGCCGCCCCTACCCGGAAAACTAAGCTGGTCCGGGCGACGGCTTGCCTACACGCTGACCCAGCCGATTCCCTATGGGCAAACATTTCAGCTAGAACTCGACCAGGCCACCGCCGCCCAGGCAGGGCAAACCCAGCCGCGAGTCATGCAGCCCTTTCGCCAGCCGTTCCACAGTCGAGATTTAGCCTTCGTCTATCTGGGAATCGCAGGCCCAGAGAATGGTCGGCTGGCGCTCAAAAATTTAACCCAAAAAACGCAGCAACTTCTAACGCCACCGAATCTGACAGTCCTTAAATTTAAAGTGGATTCAAGCTATGAGCGTGTCCTATTTACAGCGTTAGATCGCACTGACCCCACTCAAACTATTTTTGAAGCCAGTCTCTACACTGCCAGCCTTAAGAAGCCTGGGAACATTCAGCTTCTGCTGGATAATGCTGCCGCCCAGATTCTTAAGTTTGATGTGACGCCTGACGGCAGAACCACAGTTGTCCAGCGCTACGGGCGCGAAAAAGACCGCACCATCAGTCTTTCAATTTTGGCTGAGGATGGATCAATTCGACAGGTCGCCAATAAAAAGGTAGACGGTGATTTTGTGATTACCCCAGATGGACAAACAGCAGCCGTAAGCCAAAATCAGGGGGTCAACATCGTATCTTTGGTGCCGGATGCTCCTCCGCAGCCCGTCAGGTTCTTGCCCCAATTTAATCACGCCCTCAGTTTTGCCAGGGATGGAACAGCCGCACTGATGGTCAAAGAGAATGAAGACGCGACACAATCACTATTCTGGGTGCCCAATGAAGGAACTGAGCAGCAATTATTGACCACCGCAGGAGATTTTTTTGATGCCCAATTGGATCCAAACACTCAAACAGTCTATTGCCTGTATTCCGAATTCAACCCAGATGCTAATTTTCGTTCTGATCTACAGCTCAACGCTATTTCACTCAAGACGGGTAGCCGCCAGGTCTTGAAAACGTTTCCAGGTCAGGCCACAGGCCACCTGAGTCTGGCTCCAGACTATTTAGGCTTGCTGTTCGAAGAAATCAGCATTACAGATCAAATCCATCCCAGCGTTGTGCGAAATATAGTGGGCCAAACAATTACAGATAGCAAACTCTGGCTTTTGCCATTGACTGCAGAAGCTAAGTCCCCCCAACCCATGATCAAGTCCCGCATCGTTGCCTCAGGAATACAACCTGCTTGGATTCCTTAAGGCAGTTGCGCACGCATATTTTTGTTTGTCTAAAGGTGGCACCCAGATTCGAACTGGGGATAAAGGCTTTGCAGGCCCCTGCATGTCAGCCTACAGCCCTTTTAGGAATTGGGTTTTAAGCTTGGGTATTTTTATTGTCCTTAAAAATGTACTTAAAAATTCATGATGAAAAGACATCTAGAGGATTATACCTAAACATTTACCCTGCCTTGCGAGAAGAACCCACAGGCTCCTTCACTTGCTGCCGCTTATACCGCAAAAATTCTGCAAACACCTGAACCTCGGCTAACAATTCCTCGGGCATATCATCTAATAGCTCAAACAGGCCGACCTTCACTACGTTAGAACGCTGCAGTAGAAGCATCTGCTGAGGACGGACGACCTCAACGCCCAATGTCTCCCGAAATGCTCCTTCGTCCTTGGCGGTTGCACGACATAAGCCCTCTGACTCCTGTAGCTTTACCCAGTCACCAAACAGCTCTACCAAAAAAGCCTGTCCTGGCTCCAAGACCTCCACAACAGTGCCCACTGCTCCTATCGGAGCAGTATCCTTTGGCTCTAAAGCATTATCGAAATCTCCCGATAGAGTAATCGGCTCTAATAACTGAACCTGATCTAGTAGTTGAAACTGCTCCATATTCACTCCTGTGCCTTTTGTGGAATGGCTGTCACAAATCTAGCGATCGTTTCACCAGGGCGCACTATCCATCCTGACTTCACCCACCAGGATATTTCGGTCACACCTCGAATCAGACTTACGGCCTGATAACGTTCTCCATACTGATCCTGACGCTGAAATTGCAAATCTGCTACCTTCACACTGTCCAAAATGCTCTCTCGAATCGCCTCAGGGGAATTGAACCCCAACACCTCTCTCCAAAATTTCTGTTTGTCACCCCCCTCTCCTGGCACAGTAACCCGTGTAAACAGGTAAATGGCTTTCTCAAGCGGCAAAAACAGGTCTGTCGGCTGACTCATTCCCTCAATCCATTGTCACCTCAACATGCTAGCTGATTGCAAACCTGATGCAGTGCCTGTCAGCAAGATAGTACCCATGAACTATAATGACGATGGTTCACCTTATTTGAGGCAAGCCGTAAGCATGAATCATTCATGCACTTACCCATGAACGGTTCATCTCTGTTGCTTTCCCGTAAAGATGTTTTGCAAATCCTGTCTGAGGAAAGAGGGAGATCGCCCTCCCACCCTCTCGACCCCAGCTTAATCAGTAAATGGTGCGCTGACCTTGGCTTTGAGCTAGGACTACAGGAATTTGATGAGGAGCAAATGACTCAGCTCAGAGCCATGAACCAGCATTACGCCAGGGGCGGCAGTCGCCAAGAGTTACTAGAAAAGATGAGGAATCCAAAATGGTACCAGTCACAGAATTGATGAAATATGGGAGCCGTCGTAAGATTGATGCGATCGCGCTCGAACTCGGCTATCCCAAGGCCGACGAATATCCTGAAGCTGTCCTAAAAGAAGTCAAGCGCCGGACCAGCTCTCAAAAAAAGTCCGTCAGCGAAAAAGCCCATGCCGCAGCCGATTCAGAGACTGCAGCAGGTGCAGAAGAGGATCTGCACTATGTCCAGCAGGCAGCAGAGAACCGAGCCGCAGGGCTATTAATCTCCCTAGATGCTTTAACCATGATGCACTGTGCTTCTCGTCAGTTCACTGACATTGAGCTGCAGCAGGCCGTCAATGAGTCTCAAGGCCGCTTAAAGCAAATGATGGCGGGGATTGCTACCTACTACGACCCTGACCATTTTTTATCCCCAACCCCGCTAGCCCAGATCACGGCTGGGGGGAATGGTTTGACAGCATCTCAGAGATCGCTCAGTGGCAAGCCAAGCGAATCCGAGCCGAACGTCGTCGAAGTCGCTTAATCACGGTTTTGATAGGTGCGATCGCACTTGCTCTCGCCGTATTCATCCTCAAGCCCAATGAGCAAAGGAATTCTGTAGAAACGGAACCCCAAAGCGGAACTGAACTTAATGCCGATCAAGCGCCACAAACGCCAACTCGCTAATGGAGAGGAGCGAGTCTATCTCTATGCCGTCTCAAAGGACGGTACACAGCGGCGATCTCTTTCTAGCGCTCCAGCCAGTTCCGTTTCACCGCCGCTCTATAGAAGCACAGAAAAAAATCGCATCGTGGCAGCGCTGCAGGCAAATTCTAGTTTGCTGGTTGTAGGTGAAGCGGGTATTGGCAAAAGCGTTCTGGGGGAAGCTGTTGCTGAGGAGCTTCAAGAGCTGGGGTTTACCGTTGCGATCGCACATCCGCTCACGGTTAAACAGGCTCTCTCTGATATCGCCAATCAGCTCGGCGTGGACACCGAAACGCTAGAGGGAAAGTCATTGACCTCGGCTCAACTTTCGGCGGCGATCGCAGAATGGCTCCAAGACAACACCGCTTTTCTGATTTGCGATGATGCCCATCGCTACGCCATTCAGTTTCGGATTTGGTTGGCCCAGCTTCATGAGCAGAGACAGCCTTTGCTATTGCTGGCAACCTTCCCACCTGCGAGAGATATTTTTCTGCGGTTGCCCAGAATTGAGCTGAAGCAATTGGCAGATCGTCCTATTCGCCAGATTATGCGAACAGCGGCCCAAAGTTTGGGAGTAGAGATGATGCCCTCTCAATTGGCGAAGCTGCAGCAGCGCTGCGGTGGTAATCCGATGCTGGCTCAACGAGTGGTCATGGAGGAATACTTGGGCCTCGATGCCACAAACCCGGATCACACGCAATGGATTGATGGGACTCCGTTCTTAATCGCGGCCCTCATGATTTTGGTGATTATCCGGTTTATTGGTTTGGGCCTCAACAGCACCAGTCTCTACCTAATTGGCGGCATTCTCACCATCGCTGTGGGTGTGATTCGCCTGCTCGTCTATTCCCTACCGCGCAAGTCTGGGAAGTTAGGCCAATGATGATTGTCACTCACACTGCGTTCAGCGTGGCCGGAACGGCCCTGAGTATGGGAACCGCTGATCCTTTAGTTTTGGGAGTGGCTGCAGTAGCAGCCCAACTCCCCGACATCGACACCAGCAAATCAGCTCCCGGTCGTCTCTTGTTCCCCATCAGTCGTTTGCTGGAGCGTCGTTTTCCTCATCGCTCAATCACTCATAGCTTCATGGCCACTTTGTTTATCGCTGTGCTGAGTCTGCCTTTAATGTTCTTGAGGTTGAACCTCTGGCAAGCCTTGATCTTGGGTTACTTCTTTGGCTGGTTTGGCGATGTGTTTACGAAGTCTGGCGTCTGTGCTTTTTACCCTAGCCCCGCTCGATTAGTGATTCCAGGCAATCCAAGGATGAGGCTTTCGACGGGTAGCGGTGCTGAGGTCTTTGTATTTGTTGCGCTGTTAGCCGTTGCGATCGCAACCATCAATATCAACAGCAATGGCGGCGTCCTCACTGCCTTCAATAAAGTTCTGGGGGTACCCAGCGGTGCAGTAGAAATCGTGGGTGAAGAGGGCAGCAAGTATTTGATGATTGCCCACATTCGCGGACGGAACGCCGTCACCCAGCAGCGAATTGATGCCAGCTTTGAGGTGATTAAACCACTGACTCAGAATGATTTGCTCGTCAGAGATAAAAAGGGTCAAGTCTTCAGGG
>JBAUJD010000773.1:0-2773 GCA_049683515.1 Thermosynechococcaceae cyanobacterium
AGGGTTGCCAATGGCAATGGACTTAGCAATGGTATTGGGCTTCACCGGATCAATAAAGTCGCGACCTTCGGCAAAGGCTTTGGCAATGGGAGAACAGCCCTCGGCTTGAGCACCGCTAAAGCGCACATCTTTTTGATCGACAAGGCCCACCTGTACAAATTCTTGGAAGCCTTTATAAATTTTGGTGAATAAAGAACCAGAAGCCAGCGGCGCAACGATGTGATCGGGCAGTTCCCAACCCAACTGCTCTGCCACTTCATAGCCAAGGGTTTTGGAGCCTTCAGAGTAGTAAGGCCGCAGGTTGATGTTAACGAAGCCCCAACCTTGAGTATTGGCAACTTCACTACACAGACGATTCACCTGATCGTAGTTGCCCTCAACGGCCATTACCGTGGGGCCGTAGATCAAGGTACCCATCACCTTACCCGCCTCAAGGTCAGAAGGAATAAAGACAACGCAGTCAAGACCGGCATGGGTTGCAATAGCAGCAGTTGAGTTCGCCAGATTTCCAGTGCTGGCACAAGAAACAGTCGTAAACCCAAGTTCTTTGGCCCGCGTCAGTGCGACAGACACGACCCGATCCTTGAAGCTAAGGGTGGGCATGTTGACCGCATCGTTTTTAATATAGAGACTCTTGAGGCCCAAACGGCGAGCCAGTCGATTTGATTTAACAAGAGGGGTCATCCCAGTCCCCACATCAATGGGGTGCTCGCTGGTTACTGGCAGAAAGGAGCGATACCGCCAAATAGAATTTGGCCCTGCCTCAATTTGCTCTCTCGTAATGGTGCGACTCAGCTCAGAAAAGTCGTAGCTCACCTCTAAAGGACCAAAGCAATATTCGCAAACGTGCAGCGCTTGAGGTTCGTACTCAGTGCCACATTCTTTGCACTTCAGTCCTTTGAAGGCTGCCGCCTGGGATGCAATAGCTTGGGTCATAGGGTTTCAAATCCTAACTTTCGGAAAAACAAATCGTCATTTTTTAACGAAGTAAATCGATAGTAGCATGGCGGTTTTTGAGCGTCAACAATACCCAACTTTTTTGGTCGGGTATGCCAGCAAATCATATATAGAAAGGATTTCAGGCCAAATAGTCGTCTACTTTAAAGTAATGCTCTAATTTGGACAAAGCTGACGAAAGTGGTCACCGCGCCGTTCAAAATTTTGATATTGGTCAAAGCTTGCACAGGCTGGAGAGAGTAAAACTGAGCGGGACTGAGTTTGTGGGGCTAAAGCGATCGCTCGTGACACTGCTTTCTCCATTGTCTCGACTATTTCGTAGCTCTCGTAGCCAGAGGCACTTAGCCGTTGGGCAAAGGCAGGCGCTGCGTTTCCAATCAGAAGCACCGAGGCAGCCTTGCCTTTAATCGTCTCTAGCCAGCAGGTATCATTACCATCTTTGGCTTCACCTCCTGCAATTAAAATGGCTGGACTTTTGACAGAGGCCAGTCCGGTTTGAGCGGCGTCGTAGTTGGTGGCTTTGCTGTCGTTAATGAAGTCAATCCCCTGCCAAGTGCAGATGTGTTCTAACCGATGGGGAACACCAGGGAAGTGGGAAATAGCAGTTGCGATCGCATCTTTTTCAATTCCTGCCAAGTGAGCCGTTGCGATCGCCAGCAGTAAATTCTGCTGATTATGGCATCCCTGCATTCGCAGAGCGTTAGTGGGCACAATCTGTTCCCCGGCTATCATCACCCAACCGGCTTCTAAGTAAGCTATCGGTAACGGGGCATTGTCAGAACTGTGGGGCGAGACTAAAGCCTGATTTCCCTGAACGCTGGTCCAATGGGCACTAGGCCACCGATCCATCAAATGATTGCAAAGATAGTTATCGTCTCCGTTGAGGATGCGCTGTTGCGATTTCTCTAGCAACGATGCCTTAATCTCTCGGTAGCACTCCAGCGTGCCGTGGCGCTCCAGATGATCTGGCGATAGCGTTGTCCACACCCCAATCTTCGGGGCCAGGGTGGGAGACGACTCCGATTGATAGCTACTCACCTCCGCGATCACCCAGTCCGGTGTTTGACCACTGAGGGCCAGCTCACTCGCGCTATCGCCAATATTGCCGCAGGCCGGGGCATTCAGTCCCGCCGCCTGAAAAATTGCTGCCGTAATCGCAGTGGTGGTGGTTTTCCCGTTTGTGCCTGTAATTCCTACCCAGGGGCAATGCTGCAGATAGCGCCACGCTAGCTCCATCTCGCCCATCGTTTCAATACCTAGCTCTCGTGCCGCGACCAAACCGGGCAACTGCCAAGACACGCCGGGACTCACCACAATTCGGTCAGGGTAGGGCGGCGCATCAAGGGTATCGAGGTCAAACTTACGGCCCAGGGCAACGGCCATTCCTTCTGCTTCTAGCTTGGATTTTAGATCTACTAACGCCTCAGATTGCCCTGTATCGCTAACCGAAACCTCCCACCCATCTTGGTTCAGAAGTCGGGCCGCAGTGATGCCAGAGCGGCCAAGGCCGATAATATGAGCGGTAGGCATAGAGACGCTTGAGCCGGTAAATGAGCATTTCGCACCCCCTATGGTACCGCCTCAGGTTCCAGTCTATTGCGCTGTCTTGTGCTGTTTTAGAATGAGTTCTTACACCTTCGATTTTTGTGGCCCAGTCAGCGAAACAGTGGAGGTTATCAACCCAGGATCGGGATGCCGTCCCTTCCGACTCTTTATGAAGCCTAGTAATATATAAACAGGGCTACCGTCCTGATCGCACCTCCTGCTTTTGCGGGCCTAGAAAATATCGTAGAAATCTATTTGTTAAGGGAAGAGC
>JBAUJD010000774.1:0-1567 GCA_049683515.1 Thermosynechococcaceae cyanobacterium
CGTTAATACCGACGATGACAATGCGCTGATCACGGGTCGGCTGGGGACGCCATCGCTGATACTGATCGAAGGCAGACCATTCCCAAGCCTGCAGCACTCCGAAGAACCGCATCACAATCACTAATGCCGCGATGCTGGGGGCTGCGATCCAGATTCCTCGCCCTTGCCAATAGAGCTGTTGAAGCGAGATGCGCATTTATTGGGCCATGCAGCAGTCCTGAAACGGCTCTGTGGCAATTGCGCTTAAGCCCACAGAGGTCAGGAGTTCGACCCATTCTTCTTGACGCTGGGAGCGGACTTGGGCAACCCGGTCGAGGGTGTCGTACCAAATTTTGGACTTTGCTAAGACTTGGGCTTGCCTGAACGGATCGGCGGTCTGAAGCTGGGTCTGGATCGCTGAACTGAGCGTCGTCCGCCGAATGTTACCGGAAACATAGGTGTTGCGGCTGGGTTCTTCTTGATCGCAAAGCAAACTAAAGGTCCATTGATAGGTTTTATCTATCTCTAGGGCTGCTTCTTGCGGTAGTTTCAGCCTCATGATGCCTGACTGCTGAGGGAGGCGAATGGTGGTTTGATAGGTGAGATCGCCTTCACCATTGACGAGGATAAATTCAGCCTGCTGGGCTGGCGTCGGCGGTATGTACCAGTACAGCGTTGGGGTGGGATCAATGGTTTGTGCCTGCTGAGTTTGATGGGGCACCAGAGAGAGCAGCGGCGTTACGTTGGGGCTGATACAGGCTGGCCCCCGATGACCGCCGCCTTCAGAGCGAGCCGGTCCATCGCGGGAGTCATCGGTGGGCGGAAAAACAAGGCTAATCAGCGGAGCAGGCTGGGCTAGTGCAAGATGAGGAAGCGTCAAAGCACCCATGAAATTAGCCAAGGCTATTAGGGATAGAAGTTGCTTAGACTGCACGGAACGTTGCCTCTAGAGACAGGGGTAAGGTGAATGGCACGTCTCAATACATGCTGCATTACACACAAGAGCAGGACTCTCTATTAATATATCGGCTTCACAATTAGCGTTTATGCAAATGTCACAATTCTATGGGATGACTGGGCCGTTTTATTAAATCCTATAAATCTCTATAAGGCTTTCATATCAGTCTTTCTGGTTAGACAAAAATTGATTTATGCCTTGCAACTGATGTCTTTTTAACCATCACTAAAACATAGGTTCCGACAAAAGTTATGAAGCTGCAGGCTCAGATAAATGTTAGAGCCTGCAGCAAGCGATGGTTTAGACCACAACAAAATCAGTTGTATCGAGAACGTTGGTCTGCACACCTTCGAGCAGCACCGTATTGTTACTCGCAAAGGTCAGCAGTGCACTGCCGCCGATCTGCTGAGCATTATTGATCACATTCTGTAAGTCAGCCGCCCCAAAGTTAAAAGCGCTCACATCCAGCAGATCAATCCCATTTTGGAAGTCAGTAATGACGTCGGCACCGAGGTCTCCAAAGCCAAAGACAAACGTGTCAGCACCTGCTCCCCCTGTAAGGGTATCGTTACCGTCCTCACCCCGTAAGATATCGTTGGTGAGTCCTCCGATCAGGAGATCATCTCCGCC
>JBAUJD010000775.1:0-7701 GCA_049683515.1 Thermosynechococcaceae cyanobacterium
CCGGCGCTCTGCCTACCCGTGATACCGATGCCGTGGCTAACCGCATCACCAGTGTCGGGGTCAACAACAACGGCAATGCCGCCGTCTTGCTTGTCAAAAGAATTACCGCCATCAACGGCCAAACCACCAACCCCAACGACGGCACCACCCGGCTTGATCAGTTTGTTGATGATGTCACCTCAACCCATCAAGCCGACGATAACGCTCTGGGCTGGCCCACGGGCTATCTCAAAGGTCAGTTCAATGCGGGGCCAGTGAAACCGGGTGATACCCTTGAGTACACCGTTTACTTCCTGAGTAATGGTGCCGCCCCGGCAGAAGGGGTTAGAGTGTGCGATCGCATCCAACCCGGTCAAGCCTTCCAGCTTGGTGCCTATGGCGGGAGTGACGCGCAGATTCAGTTGGGCAGCGATTCACCCTTGAACCTGACGGCGGCAAATGACGGGAGCGATCGCACTCAATTCATCCCGGCAAATAGCACCGTTCCGGCCAACTGCAACCTGAAGCAAGCCAACGATACTGGGGCGCTCATGATTGATATCACGGGTTCTACCGGCGCACCCATTCTACCCAACCTACCTCGTTCCACCGGAATCGGGGCACCCAATCATTCCTATGGATTCTTTCGGTTTGTCACAAAAATCGATGAGTAGCGCCTCGCTGCAATCATAGCTCTGAGAGATGTTCGTTCTGGCAAAGGGGTTGAGAAGACATAGCCCTTTTTCCTAACGGCTATATTGTCATTGATAGTAACGTCGCCGTCATAAAGACAGCGCCGTCATTTTGATAGAGAATTATCATGACAGTGAGCGGGCCATCAATTGAGGATCAGATATGTCAAGCAGCGACAAGGCAACCCCTTCCGGTAGAGCCAATTATAGTGCGATCTCCTCCATTGCTGAGATTTGGCCGATCGCAGCCCGTCACTATGGCGAGGTTGTAGCGCTCCGTGATCCCCATCGAGAACCTGAAATCAGTCTTACCTTCGCTGAACTCAACCAGCAACTGCAGCGGTTTGCCGCAGGTTTGCAGGCATTGGGCGTCAAACCCGGAGATCGCATCTCCATCGTCTCTGACAATAGCCCTCGCTGGCTGATTGCCGACCAAGGGAGCCTCATGGCTGGGGCCGTCAATGTGGTCCGCAGTTCCCAGGCCGATGCTCAAGAGCTGGCCTATATTCTCGAACACAGTGGCTCCACCGGCTTGCTAGTCGAAGATCTGAAAACGTTTCGTAAGCTTAAATCTGCTGTTGCCGCACTCCCGATCACGTTTGTAGGCTTGCTGTCCGACGAAGAGCCTGCCCCTGATTCCCCCGTAAAGATGTTGGGGTTCAATCAGATTTTTGAAGAAGGATCCTACGGCAGCGTTAGGGCCGTCCCCAGTGGTCTTGATCAACTGGCGCTGCTCATGTATACCTCTGGCACCACCGGTAAACCCAAAGGAGTGATGCTCAGCCACGGTAATATTCTGTCTCAGATTAATCGTCTCCCCACCGTGATTCAGCCTGAGTTGGGCGATCGCGTGCTGAGCATCTTGCCCACCTGGCATATCTTTGGTCGCATTGCCGATTACTACTTTCTGTCCCAGGGCTGCACCCAGATTTACACCTCGATTCGTCATGTCAAACAAGATCTGCAGACCTATAAACCGCACTACATGGGCAGCGTCCCTCGACTGTGGGAATCGATTTACGAAGGCATTCAAAAGCAGTTTCGCCAACAGCCCGCGCCTCGTAAGCTCTTGATTAATCAATGCTTTGGCGCTAGCGGTCGCTATATTCAAGCCCAACGCACCCTACAAGGCTTAAACCTGAATAACCTGAAGCCATCAGCAAGCCAAAAGCTAATGGCCCGCCTGCAAAAACTGCTGTGGGGGCCTCTCCATGCGCTCGGCAAGAAATTGATTTATGGCAAGGTCAATGCGGGGTTAGGCGGTAGCTTTAAGCACTCCCTGAGCGGCGGCGGATCGTTGGCGATACACCTAGAAAATTTCTTTGAGATTGTCGGCATTGATTTATTAGTGGGCTATGGCCTCACAGAGACCGCACCTGTGCTAACGGCCCGTAGACCGAAACATAATCTCCGCCGCTCATCTGGCCGACCCATTCCTCAAACTGAGCTGAAAATTATCGACCCGCAAACGAAGCAGGCTCTGCCTCAAGGCGGAAAGGGTCTCATCTTAGCGAGAGGACCGCAGATTATGCAGGGCTATTACCTTAATCCAGAGGCAACGGCTAAAGCCATTGATCCAGAGGGCTGGTTTGATACCGGCGATCTAGGCTGGATTACCGATCAGCAAGATCTGGTCATTACCGGGCGCGCTAAAGATACAATTGTGCTGTCCAACGGTGAAAATATTGAGCCACAGCCCCTCGAAGATGCCTGCGCCCGGAGCGCTTACATTGATCAAATTTTGGTGGTGGGTCAAGATGAACGATTGCTGGGAGCACTGATCGTGCCGAACCTTGAGGTGCTGCAAAAATGGGCGATTCGTCAAGGGGCCACGCTGAAGCTGCCTCCGGTCTTGCGAGATATGTTGCCCTCGGCTCCCGCTGGTTCTGAAGCTTGGGAGCTTGAGAGCAAACCGATTCAAGATCTGTTCCGGCAGGAGCTAACGCGAGAGGTGAAAAACCGACCGGGTTATCGCGCCGACGATCGCATCGGTGTATTCAGATTTATTCTGGAGCCGTTCACAATTGACAATGGTCTGTTGACGCAAACGCTCAAGCTTAAGCGTCTTGCCGCGGCTGAGCGCCACCACGAATTAATTCATAAAATGTTTCTTTGACGCTTATCGTAGTAATGCTGACGATTTTGTTGGGTTAGCCTTGGTGAATTCCAGTCTGCCGTACCCCCATGCTTCAGATGTAGGTATCGCAATTGGGGACATCGGCAGAAAGTTTTCCCTAATGCCAGATAGCGTTCTATCAGATCTTGATCTTCAGCACCCCAACCCATAAACGTTTCATCCCATCCACCTAGATCTAGTATTGTCTGGTGTTCAAACAGAGGCATCACACCAAACCGTTCCCCTTTGAGTAACTGTTTGTGCAGTGCAGTGGGCTGATCTTCGGGGCCGAGGGTTGCCTGCAGTAGAGACGCGTCTAAAGTGCTGAGCGCCACGGTTTCAGTTTGCGCCATCAGTCGATAGCCGGTCACTAGAAAATGGGGTGACTGCTCTGCTAATCGACAGTGCTGCTCTAAGGTTTGGCCGATGGGAATCAGATCGACATCAAAGGCAGCAATGAGATCACCCCGCGCCTGAGCCAAACCCAGATTAAGCGCCTTGGTTTTGTGAAACGGACCCGCACAAGGAAGATGTAGATAGCCCACTTGATAGTCCTGTAGCGTCTGCTGTAGAGCGCCCGACGGTTCAGGAGTCACTTCCACTAGGATCCATTCAATCTCTTGCTTGAATGCATACTGGCTCCACCAAGCAAGCTGATTAGATAGATGATTGGGCCGATTTCGGTAGGGGGTAATCAGGGTGAGCCGCATACAGCAATTGAGAAGGAACGCTAATACTAATGGAGCCGGGAGATCTTGAGCAAGCCAAATCAAGGCCAATCGAAGCGATCGCAGACCAGTCGCCCCCTAGGTTCCCGGCTGCCAGTTTTGCAAGGCAGATAAGGAGATTGCGATCGCGACTTTCTTGAGGTCTCTGTTGTTCACTAAAAGCATTCCGTCGAGCATCACTGTGAGATAAGTGGATCACCGACCCAACCTCGGTCACCTCGTACCCCAACAACTGGGTTCTAATCAATAAATCTTGATCTTCCCATCCCCAGCCGTCAAAGCAATGGCGATATCCACCGATTCGTTGAAACAACGATCTTGCTCCCCACACCAGACCATAGCCGGGACGTAGGGGACTGCAGGATGAATCAGAAAAAACCTTAACCTGAATATCTTGAGCGGTCTTCTCAAGGCGATAGGTATAACGGGGACGTTGGGGGGCGATGTTTGTGGGCTGAGATTCTTGGACAGACTGAATGCAGCAAAGCTGATTAGGATTGCTTTTCGTGGCTGAGCATAGAGCGTTGAGGGTTGTTGCAGTCCAGAGAATATCAATATCTGATATCAGCACCCACGGTGCCGTTGCCGCCTCTAGCCCTTGATTAAGCAGCCACCCCTTATTGAACCCCGGATGGGGGCAATTCAAGACTTCAACCGCAGAGAATTGTTCAACCCATCGAAGCTGCCTCTGACATTCGGCCTCTCGTGAACCGCCATCACAGAGAATAATGCGATTGAGGTGAATCTCAGACGCTAGCTCAGCCTGCTCCAAAAGCACAGAAATACAACGGCTCACGGTTGAACGATCTTTGACCGGAATAATGACATCTAGCTTTGTCATGCTTGCTTCCGGCGCAGCGAGGGGCCACAAATATGGTTTAAAGCAATGGGCGGAGATACTTTTAGTGGTTTCAACTTTAGGGGGCGATCGCACGCTGCCGCTTGATGATTTGCAATAGCCCGTTCTTTCATCGTTTGAGTCAATCTTTGTCTAGCTGCAGAGTCTAGGCCCGTTGCCGTTGCCGTAGTCAGCGAATCGGGGCGTTTACGGCGAAAGTAGCAGTAACGAGGACTGTTCACCACTCTAGCGACCCAGTGAGCGCGGAGCAAAAATTCAGTATCTCCACCAAATTTGAGTCCTGTGGCAAAGCCCTCTAGCCGCTGCACTAAGTGACGGGTGACGAGACTTGTGGGGTGCAGCAACGCATGGCCGGGAGCCTTCGATAGAGCCTGATTAACATCCAGCGGATACCCCACCGCTTGCAAGGCTGAGTCCCCAGCGCCAGATTCAAGAACACGAATTTCTTGGCAGCCCACCAGTTCTGCACCGTATTGGCGAGCCGTTTGCAATACCGTCGCTAAACGATCTTCACTGGACCAGTCATCAGCATCTTGAAACAGATAAGCATCATAGTCCGTGGCATCAATGACGGACTGGATAAGGCGATAGGGACCAACCCGCTGAGGAGAAACCAGTAAGGTGACTTGGGGAAAGGTCTTAACAATCTCTAACGGCGGCTGAGCCGAAGCATCATCAATAACGACCGTATGGCAGAGAGAATAGGTCTGTTGTTGCAGTGACGATAAACAGCGTCTTAGCCAACGCTCACAGCGCCAATGGGGAATTAAGGCTAAGATTTTTGGCTGCTCAGGCCAGACATAAAACGGAGCGTCATGCTCATTCTTCGTCGGCGACAGATCAGTGCATAACTTTGAGGAGCACCGCCAGCGGAACGGGATATTCGCAGCGTCCAGAGATTTGGCTAGCTGCAGTGGATGCTCTAAATCTTGCGCCTCAGTTTTTGAAACACCGATCGCAGTCCAGTCGGTTAACGCCCCGCCGAGTACCGCCGCAGTGGTTGTGGGAAGCGGTAAAGCAGGGATATTAATCGTGATGGTCCGATTCATGACCTCATATTCCAGGAACTCACCACCGACTGCTTAGCGTTAACCCCTTGGGATTGACGGTCAAAGTTAGACCCCTGGCGATTGGGGGGAGCGGCGGCTAGCAGACAGGCGTAGGCCAAAGATGGCTTACCGGCCTCCACCAACTGGGGAGCTAGCGCTCTGAGGATGGGTATCCAAGGCAGCGGGTTCACCGAACCTGAAGGCGTTTTACTCGATCCTAGCACCGCCTGCTGCTGCAGGATCTCAATCAATTCCACTGGGTTAAAGGGTTTATCAAAGACCAAGGCTATGTATCCCTTTTCTAAGCAGCAGTGGGCGATTTGTTCAGGGGACTGCGCCCGTTGAGAAAGGCCCGCCAGCCGGTCCTCTACTTTGGCTAGATCACGCTGTAATAGCGATCGCCGTAAGGTCTGCCAAGTCTCTTTGAACGTCGCGGTGGAGCTTGGAACCTGTTTGTCCGCTTCTCCGGCAAATAGCCCTGGACAGCCGTGAATCATCTCAGCCCATCCCATGATTAGGCTTAAATCAAGCTGTGCCGCAAATCGATGGAAATCGCCTAGCAACACTGCGGCTAACGGTCTCAATGCAGGTATCCAGGGATGGCGCTGACGGGAGGCTTTCTGCCCTGCCCAGTCCAGAACGGCCAGATAGTGATGCATCGTGAAGGGATCGGCTTTGGGGCTTTGGGGCCAATGATGCTGGATCAGTTCTTGCACGGGCAGACTGAATTGTTGAGCGATCTGGGTCTCTAGCGTTAATAGTGGTGCGAGTAGGTCAAACCCCAGAGCCGAATAGCTTTTGGTCGTATCTCGACCTTCGCTCCAGCGCTGGAATCGCTCTAAGACGGCTTGGTATAGGCGTTCTCCCTCCCTTTCATTTTGCAGATCCCCTGCTATTTGACTCGTTGCCCATAGCAAAACTCGAATTTTCATCCCTTCAAGATCGCTATTGCAGGCCGCTGGACTTTGGCTCAAGGCTTCGATGAGCGGTAGGGTTTGGGGTGAAAGTCCCTTTAAAACAAGGTGGCGAGGAGCCACAAGCTGCTGCAAGAGAGATGCGATCTCACCTGCTTCTCCAGAGGGCAAAGGGGCATTCAACCAGCTTGACCAGGGTTGCCCTGTGACCTGCTGCATCCAGGCTTGGCTATTGACGGCCTCCACCGGAGAGTCAGCCTTTGTCTCAGCTATCAGAACGTTCTGAGGAGCCTCAATGACAATTTCTGTGTCTACTGTGCCAAACGTTTGTTCTAGCCAGTTTTGAAAGGGTTGGGTCGGTATTTTCTGATGGTGATCAGTGGGCTGCATCCAGACCCGGTGACGATTTGGGCTGATCTGCAGTTGGTAGCCTAATAGCCCGTGAAAAGGAGGCAAATCAATGTCTCCAGGCCAGCGTTGTTCCCCTTTAATGAGAATTGACTCTTCCTGGCGACCGAGTATTTGCGCTGTGGGTCCAGGCCGACCACAGGGACAGGGTTCTGAGCATAGCGTTAGACGATCACCGCTGCTGTATCGCACCATTGGCAGGGTGTGGTTATAGAGATCTGTGGTTAACAGTTGCCCATCCACGATTTCATAGAGGCAGCGATCGCCATCTAAATGCAGCCGTCCGACCTCTGGGCAGCTTAACCCTGAGATGCCAGATTCTTGACAGCCATATTCGTTGATCACGGGTGCTTGAAAGGTCTGACTGAGTCGCGATCGCTGAAACTCAAACAGACATTCACCAGTGGCAATCACGGCCACTACACGGGTCGATGAGAGCGTAATTTGGGCATGATAAAGCAGAGCTGCCACCTCACAGAGACGACTGGGGTAGCCCCGAATCACGACCTGATGCCCTGCCAAGAGAATGGGTCGCAATGCCTTTAGAAAGCTGGCATCGATAGGGCCAATCAAACTCATATCGTGAGACCGAACCGGCGGTAGCCGACTGCCAAGATTCAGCATCGGAATCGCGGTATCAATCTCCCACCACGACAAGCTACGCTGACGGGCCTTAATGCGTTGGTTATTCCACTGCTCTCCGGCAAAGTAGGTAAAGGCTGTAGACTGTGTACCGCTGGTTTTTCCCCTAAAGACAACGTCTTCGGCCTGGGCCAAAAATTGTCCCGGCTGCTGGCGCAGCTCTGCCTTAGTAAGCGGCTGCAGAGTCGCAAACGCCTTTTGCCAGCTTTGGCTTAGCTTCCCTTGGGCATCCAGTAGCCCCGCCTTTAGAAAACGAGGTCGATTCCCAGGAGCCTTGGCTGCGGCCCGTAGAATATTGGGCAATAGGGCAGGCC
>JBAUJD010000776.1:0-1597 GCA_049683515.1 Thermosynechococcaceae cyanobacterium
CTATGGGGAAGAGCATATCGAGAATCGGAGCCGCCACATTACGAGCCATACCTTCGCTCGGTGCCATGTGCATCCGCAAGCCAGGGGCCGCATTGACTTCTACAATGACGCCGTCAATGTCTTTGAGGGGCTTGGTAATGTCGGTGGTAATCACATCAATCCCGACAATATCTAAATCGATAATGCGTGACGCTCTCTCTGCCAGCCAAACCGTATCGGGGTGAATCTCGTCAGTGCGGTCAATGGCCGTTCCGCCCGTGCTGAGGTTCGCGTTTGCCCGCAGATAGCAAATCTGATTGGGTTGCAAAACGGTGTCCAGTGTAAACCCATGACGGCTGAGCATCTCATCGGTGGCGGCATCGAGCTTGATGTGAGTCAGCGGCGTATCGTGGCCCTCGCCCCGGCGCACATCTTGGTTTTCTCGTTCGACCAAGTCAAAAATCGTATCTTGACCGTTGCCGATCACGTGAGCTGGTACCCGCTCCGCGACAGCGACGACCTTGTGATTGACCACTAGAATACGGTGATCTCTGCCCTGATAGAAGTGCTCAACAATGACGCCATCTGAGATCTCTTTCGCCCGGTCGTAGGCAAAGTCAGCCTGCCGCCAAGATTGGATATCGATGGTAATACCGCGCCCTTGATTTCCATCTAGAGGCTTGATCACAATGGGGTAGCCCCCCAAATTGTCAATCGCGTCTTCTAAATCTCGGAAGGCATAAATCACTTTCCCCAGCGGAACGGGCGCACCCATGCTGGTTAAAATCTCTTTGGTGCGCTCTTTATCGCAGGCTAGCTCAACCCCTAGCACGTTACTACTAGACGTCAGCGCCGCTTGAATTCGCTTTTGATGCTTTCCAGTACCAAACTGAAACAAATCACAGGTTTCTAAATGCGCCCAGGGAATGCCACGAGCTTCGGCTTCATCCATGAGTGCTTCAGTACTTGCGCCCTGGGCGGCTTCACTCCGTAGGTTTCTGAGATCTTCTAAATCTGTTTGCAGCTCGAATGCAGGGTAAGTCCCCGTCTCGATGATGCTTTGACACAAACGAAGAGCTGCTCTGGTGGCATAGCGTCCGGCGGCTTCGTTTTGGTATTCAATGGCAACGTGATAGGTACCAGGGAAGGGCGTCTCGCAGGTCGAGCCAAAGGCCACAGGCATATCAGCTAAGGCTTGGAGTTCTAACGCCACATGCTTGAAGATATCCCCCATCATGGAGCCTCGCAATGCTTGGCCTGAAGATGTCCTTTGGTATTCTGGCGCACAAAGTTTCTGTTTCAGGCTGGGTAAACTCTGAAAAAGGCCGTCATAAAACCCTGGAATGGTATCAGCAGGGCCATCGGCGACCTCCTCCAAATCTAGCAACACAACGATAAGCTTAGGACAACTGATGCTCCAGTAGTTGGGGCCGCGAAGCGTTTGGGTTTGAAGGATTTTCATAGTGATAGAGTGGGTTTCCGTTGGTCTTACATGAGCGAATAGCGGTCTGAGCTTGGGTTTGGCTGCAAGCTTTGAATTTTAGGTTGAGAAGGTTAAGCCTTGGAGTTCACCTGGATACAAAAATGTATGATTCCGTTATTATCACAACATTTTTCT
>JBAUJD010000777.1:0-1590 GCA_049683515.1 Thermosynechococcaceae cyanobacterium
ATTACTTTGGGCTTCCCCTGAAAGAGACCAATCCGCTCACCAATGGCCCCCGCTGTTTTGCCGTAGTCCCCTGTTACCATCGTCACCGCAATCCCCGCCTGATGACAGCGCAGTATGGCCTCTTCGACTTCAGGGCGGGGCGGGTCCATCATGGCACTTAAGCCCAGAAAGGTGAGGTCTTGCTCTAGGGCGAGGGGGTCTTGCTCTAGCATCTCTGGCCCACCTTTACAGGTGGCAACGCCCAAGACGCGATAACCCTGACTCGCCAGATGATCATTGGCCTCCGTAATTTCAATACGGTCGGCTTCGGTTAAAGCCTGGGGTTTGCCGTCTTGGAGGACAAATTGACAGCGATCTAGCACATCTAGGGGCGACCCTTTGGTAAAGCTCAAGTAGGGGTCTTCGTTGGGCCAAAGTTCTGCTAATGTCCAGTCTAAAACCACCGTCATCATGCGGCGGCGGGAGTCGAAGGGCACTTCTCGTAACCGGGGCGATCGCTGGTGCAAGTCTTCGGGGTCTAACCCCGCTTTGAGAGCGGCCACTAGCAGCGCGGCTTCGGTGGGGTCACCCACTTCTTGCCAATCAGAAATGGGTGCTGCTGTGCCTTGAGCCGGGGTGGTGAGGTGAATGAGTCGAGCGTTGGAACACAGTGCTCCTCCGGCGAGTAAAAGCTGAACCTGGAGCTGGGTCTGGGGTTCCTTTGGGGTGCGAACTTCTCCATCGGGGACGTACCCCACCCCTGTCACTTCAATTTGAGTCGAGGGAATCCAGAGCGATCGCACCGTCATTTCGTTTTGCGTCAGCGTCCCAGTTTTATCGGTGCAAATGACAGTGGTGGAACTGAGGGTTTCAACGGCAGAGAGCCGCCGCACCAAAGCATTTTGCTCAGCCATGCGCTTCACCCCAATGGCAAGGGAAAGGGTGACGGTGGGCAATAGCCCTTCAGGGACAAAGGCGACAATGATGCCAATGGCAAAGATAAAGCTTTCTTTGACCTCCATGCCCACCAGCAAATTGGTGAGCACAAAGATCAGGATGCCCATGCTGATGGCAAGTCCGGTAATAAAGCGGACAATCTGAGCGATTTGCAGTTCTAAGGTACTGGGTTCTCGCTTCACGGTAGTGGTGAGGTGAGCGACGTGACCAAATTCTGTTCGGTCTGCGGTGGCATAGACCACCGCTAACCCACGACCTGCCGCTACCGTTGAACCGGCAAAGACCAGATTCGATAGTTCAGCAGGCTGGACTTTGCCAGCGGCGGGGATCACACCTTTGGCGACCACTGGATCAGCCGTTCTCGAAACGGGTAGTGATTCCCCGGTCAAGATGGAGGTATCGACGTAGAGCGCTTGAGCCGACACTAATCGAGCATCAGCAGAGATGCGATCGCCCTCTTCGAGCTGCATCACATCCCCTGGCACCAGTTCACGGGCAGCAATCACCTTCAGCTCTCCGTCTCGGTAGACTTTGACTTGGGCGGGCAGCACATTCTTGAGCGCGGCCATCGCCTGTTCGGCCTGAAACTCCTGGGAGAAGCTAAAGATAGCGTTGATTAAAATCACGGCCCAGATCGCCCAACCCAGTTCAGGG
>JBAUJD010000778.1:0-1892 GCA_049683515.1 Thermosynechococcaceae cyanobacterium
GCCCTGGGAGATGCGATCGCTCTCAATTTTCCCGGCTCCGTTTTCAAGTTCTAGGGGCAGAACCTGATCGTCACAGAGCACCACCAGAGATCGAATCGGACGAGAGAACCGCAGATCGCCATCGCGCCAGCGCATAAACCGCTTGCCTTCTAGGCCAAAAATCCAATCCGGAATCAGCTTCGGCAACACATCTTTGACGGGTTGGCCCTTCGTGGTCTTCTGGACAAAGATAAATTCGCCTTTGTCGGTGTCGCGCAGTTCAAAGTCAGCAATCTCGACACCCTGCTTACGAGCAAAGCCTTCTGCGGCCTTGGTGGGCTGACCGTCTTTGAAGGCGGCTTTTGACGGTGGCCCTTTGATTTCTTCTGCTTGATCGGGCTGCTGTTCAGGGAGGCCGGTGACTAGAATCGCCAGCCGTCGGGGGGTGCCGTAGACGTCGATGCGTTCAGGGGTGAGGTAATGCGCTTCTAAGCTCTTGGGGATCTGGGCTTGCCACTGTGCTATTGCAGATGCCACAAATGCTGCGGGTAATTCTTCTGTTCCGACTTCTAATAAAAAGGTCGCCATTGGCCCCTCAGATCTCTGTGATATCGGCCCGCAGGCCATTGCTATCACAGTGTATCGCGGGAGAGTCTTACGCGGATCTCTATCTAATTACTTAAAGATTTGTCTTGAAGAAATGCTGCTGCAGGGGTCGAACTTGGGTGATGGTTTCAAAGTCGCGATCGCAATGAACCAGCGTAACCTTACAATCGAGTGCAATTTGAGCAATGCAGCAATCAATCGGACTCCGAACAGTCAAGCCCTGACGCCGCAAGTCGTAATAAATTCTGGCTGCTGACACCCAAGCCTCTGAATTGAGATCAAGATAGTCTTGCCCCGCCAAGTAACTTTGAAGCAGTTCCCACTCCCTTTGATCTCGACAACCCTGCAGCAGCTCTAATTGCGTAAATCGAGATAGAACAACGTCTTGTTCTGCAATGAGTGTTTCTAGGTGATGGCGAGTATCACCACTGCGATCTCGAAAAACATTGATCCAAACAGAGGTGTCAATCAGCAGCATCGGACATGCTTCTGAGCGTCTTATGGTCGTAATCATCACAAAACTGAATTTTTCCAGCTAGATCAAGAAGATTGCGTTTTTTATAAACGCGAATCAGCTCTTGTAGCGCTAAATGTAGGAGTTCTTTCTTCGTTCGTACATTGGTAAGCTGAAAGGCTTCTTCGACTAGAGAATCATCCAAATCAACATTGGTTCTCATGGATCAATACCTTGTGTGTCTCTATGTGTATTTTACACATTCAAGCGAAAAGAGAGAGCAACTATCCTCTGATGTGACTACGATGGAGATTATGGGTAAATAACAAGAATGTAGGTCTATTGCAGAGGGCGAGGTATTTCTTCTTGTGAGGAGTTTGCGGAACATGTCATATATTTCAAGAGTTCCGAACGTGTTGGTGGCACTGCTTGTCACTACTGCTAGTCTATGTAGCCTGGTGAATCAAGAGAATGCTGTTGCGTCAATTCATCAGGCAGGTGAGAACTCTAACGTTCGTTCTGGATCGCTGCGTATTGCTCAAGGAGAGCAGGGCTACGCAGAAGCACAGCGTCGAATTCAGACTGCACTTGAGACACAGGCAACTAGCTTAGATTTGAGTCAGTTATCTTTGACGCAAGTTCCTCCAGAGATTGTACAACTGACAAATCTGGAATGGCTTAACCTCGATAGCAATCAACTGAGCAGTCTCCCGGCAGAAGTTGTACAACTGACAAATCTGCAATTGCTTTCCCTCAAGAGCAACCAACTGAGCAGTCTTCCGGCAGAGATTGTACAACTGACAAATCTGCAAGGTCTTGACCTCGATAGCAATCAACTGAGCAGTCTTCCGGC
>JBAUJD010000779.1:0-5961 GCA_049683515.1 Thermosynechococcaceae cyanobacterium
TTTCAACGAGGCATGAGAGCATTGACCCTTATTCAACAGGCATTATAGGTTCGTTGTCATCCCTAAAGGTGGTTCAGGCTACAGCAGCACACTACATCTGAACTTAAACAGTTAAGAGTTCGCGGGATTGAGCCGTAGGAGAATGCAAGCTCTTGAGGGCATCATAGGTACTGGGGAGCTGAAGCGCCAGCGTTTTGCTTTTCAGACGAATATTTGCAAAGACCTGCTCTGCTTGCTGAATCGCCAGAGGATTATGGGCCAGCAGCGGCGGACTCTGCTCTGGATAGACGCCCATCCCAGCTAATACACAGTAATAGTTAGAGTTAGACCAGAAATTCTCAAATTCAAAGTCGAAGGCACTGTAGTAATCAGCAGAATTAGAAACCACAGCTCCAACGGGTAAACCGGCCCGATACAACTCAAGTTTCTCTTGAATCGAATCTGATTTTTTCAGATCGTGGCGGTTTGCCCGCCAAAAGGCGGTATCTTCCCGTGAGGTTGTGAAATAGTGCATCTGCACAAAGTCTAGGCAGTCATCGAACATCCAGGTTACCTTACCGTTGAACTGCTTCTGCAGCGTTGGTTCCAGTGCCTTTGAGGGCCAGTGCTTCACGAGCTGATAGAGCGCAGCATAAATAAAGTAGATTCCCGTTGACTCTAATGGCTCTAAAAAGCTAGAGGCAAGACCAATGCCCACACAATTTTTCACCCAGGCTCGCTCTGTGCGCCCCACCCGGAATTTAAGGTGTTTTAATGGTTGCTGATCATCTAAACCCCAAAGCTGCTGAAATTCACGGGTTGCTTCGTCCTCAGAGCAAAACTGACTGGAATAAACATACCCACTCCCAAAACGACCTAACATCGGGGTTTTCCAGGTCCAGCCATGCTTCATTGCAATTGAAGAGGTGTAAGGCTCAATGCCATATCGTGCATCATCATGGGGTACCGGCGTCGCTACTGCCGAATCGCAGAGAAGCGCATCTCCCCTATCTAGAAACGGTTCCTGTAGCGCCTTCCCCAATAACAGGGATCGAAAGCCAGAGCAGTCGATAAATAAATCTGCCTTCAGCTCTAGTCCCGTTTGAGTCACGACAGATTGAATGTTGCCCGTTTCTGCTTCAAGGACAACATCAATAACATCACCGATAATGCGAGTCACCCCTCTCGTCGTGGACCACTGGGTCAGATAGTCTGCAACCCGATGGGCGTCAAAATGCCAAGCGTAAAACGTTGCAGGTTTGCGATCTTCAAACACTGGACTCAGTTTTTGGTCTAATAATGCCGTCTCAGCATAGCAAGCAGACTGCATCGATTCTTTTGTTTCTCCTGCCAAGTATTTTCGAAGCCAATACTGCTGCAGTGGAAGTCCCCCACAGGTCGGCATTCCGCCAAAAATATGGTAGAAAGACTGGTCTGGTTGTCCAGGCTGTGGGGCTTGGGACCAATTAATAAACTTGACCCCGACCTTATAAGAACCATTAACATGCTTCATCCATTCCTGTTCAGGAATACCCAGAAAATTGAAAAAAGCCTGCTGCAAACTTGGCAGAGTCGCTTCGCCAACGCCTATCTTTTTGACAACATCTGACTCGATCAGTGAAATCTCAACATTTTTGCCGAGAGCTTTGGTGAGATAGGAAGCGGTCATCCAACCTGCAGTTCCACCACCGACAATTAGAATGCGCTGAATTGGTTTCGCCATCGTAATACTGACCTCTAAAAATTAACTTGCACAACACAACTGAGGCAAGTGAGTCTTTAATCGCTCATTTGCACAATAGATTCCAGCACTCAACATTCGTTTACGCTGAGTGCCATTCAGAAAAGGCAACCGTTTTGCCCCAATGTAGTCCTACCTCTAAAACCAGAGATGATGGGCTTGGGGCCAGCTCTAATTCATCAGAACGAGAGATGGTTCATTCATAGAGGTAAGCTTTCGCTCTGAACCCGCGAATTGACGTATTAAATACTCAACTGTTTGTTGTTTAACCCAGCCATGACTGGCTAATATCTCTCCTAAACGTTGCGGCCTTGTTTTTTGCTCAGTAAGAGCAGCATCAAGCTGTTCCAACGTGATTAATCCTGCATCTATTAAACAGGTGCCAATTCGAGGGCGTTGCTGAACAAGAGGGGCACGAGCTGGATGCTTCTGAGCATAGGCAAGCATGCCATCTGTAAATCGAGCAAAGGCATCAAAGATGAGATCAACAACTGCAAGTTGTTGAGAGTGCATAGCACCTGTTAATTCAATATTTTCAATGTATTGAAGAGTCGCTTCAGTACAATAGGTATGGCCGGGGTCAGCCTCTAGATGATAAGCACCAAAATAACGACACTGTTCTTGTTTAGAATGTTCGAGAGTCTGAACAAATTCAGAAACAATCCCAAAAAAAGTACTGCCAGTGGTCTCTATCGACTCAATAACCACAAGCTTCTCTATCGGTGAGCGCTGGTAAGTGGTTCGGTAGATTTCATGAACCAACTGCCGCGCACAAACCGTTTCATCATTCCACAGCGTTTTGAGCGTCTCACGGAAGTCGAGAACGGGGTTTAACCCTAGCTTTTCAAGATCTTCAAGGAACCAAATCCAATGATGTTCATCCTGCCGAGCATGTTGGTTGATAATAAGCTGAAGTTCATCTGTACTGTTTGCATCACAGAACACATGCTTGTTTAGATCTCTAAAGCTCATAATGAAGGGGCTGGCGCAGGGTATAAAAGATAGCCTTTGCAGCGGATCAATACTTGAATCTCTAAGATAGTCAAAGAAAGGGAGCTGAGCAAACTCATGCTTTTTATTGTCAATATAGTCAAGAATAGACTTCATCTATGCACGTCTCCATTTAATAATTTACGTTCTATGAGAACAGAATTTAGGCGAACAAAAATCTTGGACATTAGCCCAATTGTTCATAGCCTAAAGACGGCTATGAAGCAGAAGATTTATCGATCTAACTCAGAGCAAAAAGAAAATCTACGAGACCTTGGATAGATCAGTAGACGGCCAAATGATAGGATTTTAATCCTAAAGCTAAAGGCACAGATAAAAAACCAGGTAGATTTTCCCTAAAACACTAGAGCAATTAGAACATTGTCATAGGGATAAAGACTCAGAACTTTAAGCATAGTATTGCAGAGACATTTAACTATCTCTACGAACATTTGCTAGAAGACTCCGAGCGATAAGAAAGGTAAATATTTACCTTTACTGAAGAGAAAGAGAGAACCCCAAATATCTAATTGCCATAAGATTGCTAGCATCATGACGTCAGTTCTGTATCTACAGAACTGACATGTACTGAACGACTCGCATCATAGAGGGTCAATTCTTTGAAAAAAATATGGTTAAACTCAAGCAAGACTCAAAAAAGAGGCTTTTAGGTTGAACTAGTATTTATTTTTCTAAACTATTACATTATTTCACAAATAAATCAAGAGTTTATTTTTTTTATAGGAATAATAAACAGGGGTTAGAGTTAATCTCCCATTCCATGAATGAAATCAGATAGGAAGCTACTTTTCGCCATAATAAAAGGCGATTTCTTTCTCTTTTAGGGGTGCCCAGTCTGCATCGACGAGCATTTGGTTGAGTTCGCCCTGGGGCAAATGCTTGGCACCAATGCGAACCGTTCGAGATCGCATGGTGTTGGTCACTCCACTGCGTTGACGACCCGCCTCAAAAGCCATCACTTTGTTGTAGACCTCAAGTTTGGCGGCTGGAATCGGGGATCCGTCTAAGTCAAGACCTTGTGTAATCGCAGCATCCACGGCATCAGCGCCCGTTGTTGAAGAAGGTTGGGAAGTCGTCATTGCTAAGCTCCAGTGAGTTCCTTTGGAATTTTACCAGGGCTTAGCGACGCATCACTTTGATTGAGTTCAGTCTCCCCTCGCTAAGGAGACGTCCAGCATAGTTCTAGGACTGGGAAGGATTCTCGGTCATAGAACCAGTCGGCACCACCCAGAAAATGACGGATCCATTGCTGATCTTCAATGGGCTGCAAGTGCGCGGGATACTTCTGTTCAGGATTCCCTAGCGTTTGCTGAATCGGTGGGGGCTGCCCCACCTTAACGAGAGCCTGGATATCGCTAATCAGTTTCTCGCCGACCTGATCGGGTGGACCAAAGGCGATGACTTCAGGATGATTGAAGTGGTGCCATAACCCAATGCTGTAGGCATAGTCGGGCTGTTGGTCATGGCCTTTGACTTTGACAATGTGACATTTGCGATCGCGAATCTCGTTCAACACCTGTTCTGGATCAGGAAGAGGAGGGCAACTCCCCGATTGGAAGAGTCGTTCTAGTCGTTGGTTGAAGCTTGTTTTTTTCATGATGTCTCCTTCTGCGTTATGCCCATTAAAAAGTGCAAGTGAAAAAACGGTCTAAAGATGAGAGGCTCCCACCGAGCTATATCTCAGAGAAGCGGATTTAGGGGCAGCAATCTGAAGCGCCCGTTCCAGTAGGCCAGGGGCAACGCGATTACACCAAACGGCAAGATAGCTTTGCCAACCCACCAAAATCTCTGCTGACTCTTTTTCTAAGTTGCTTACGAGCACGCGAGCCACTTTTTCTGGAGAGGTGGGGATCACCCAGCGGAATCGCTCTAGGTCTCGAACCATATCGGTTTCAGTCAGCGACGGCAGCAGAGCTGTAACGCGAATATTGTGAATAGCTAACTCACCCCGCAGGGCATGGGTAAAGCCCACCAATGCAAATTTTGTGGCGGAATAGGTTGCCATTGAAGGAGCCGCGATCTTGCCCATCAAGCTCGAAACATTAACGATGCGGCCCTCTCGGCGACGGGCCATCCGCCGAGCAATCAGATGAGTAATGGTATAAGTGCCCATTAAGTTAAGCGCAATCTCGCCCTGAACCTGGGGCAGTCGGGCTTGCAAAAAAGAAGATTGGTGCGCGACCCCAGCACAGTTGACCAGTAAATGAATCGGTCCCTGGCGCTGCCAAGCCTGTGCGATCGCAATTCTGACCATCGCCGTTTCGGTTAAATCTAACGGCAGCACAATCGCCTGGACGCCCATCATGGCAATCTCTGACGCAACCTCATTGAGACGCGGGCGATCGCGGGCGACCAGAATGAGGCAGCTTGCGCCCTTATGGGCAAGTTCTAAGGCGATGGCCCGCCCGATACCACGAGAGGCTCCAGTGACGAGAGCCGTTTTTCCTTGAATGTTCATTGAGATAACCTCCAACGTGAAGGGCATCAGCATTGATGTTTGACTGTATTCATCAGCCCTTCAGCACAGACACCGATTGATTCGGCAGCCGACCAGGCCCATGAACAGACAAAACACAACGCTCAAGCCCCTGAGTATTGACCTAGCACAGGTCATCAACGGGGAAACCAGAATTTATAAAAAGGCATCGACCGGAAGAAGACAGATCATTCCCAAGCCCAGCCGAGCGTAAATTAAAACTTAAAGGATGAGATAAGAGAGAGAAAGCGTCAACAACAGAACGAATGGTTCTACAGAACTGTTGGACAAGCAGTGATTAGTTAACAGAGTGACCCAAGATGACAGGCATTAACTTATTCCTTCCCAATACAAGCGGCTGACAAAACAGCTCATGAAACACAAGTTAGCAACAGGATCAAGATTCCGAAGTATTTCTTAATACAATTCAGTGATTGTTACATTCATTGATGTCTCTCTCATAAACTAGGCGTTAGTTTTCGGAGTCAGAATCGCTGACAATCCGTCGTTCTCGGAGCTTGAGCAGAATTTCGGCATGCACTTCTCTGCTAATGGGGTAGTAGTAGGTCAAGATCAGGCCAACAATGAGCGACAGCGTTGGCAACGGGCCAATCGCTAGCCGAATCGCCTGCACCGCAGACGCAGGTTGTACCGGCAAAGGTTCCCCGGCTGCGGCCTCTAAAAATCCAGCCGATTGCAAGCCTAGACCCACCACAAAGAGACCCAGGGCAAGTCCAAACTTTTGCAGCAGCAC
>JBAUJD010000780.1:0-12727 GCA_049683515.1 Thermosynechococcaceae cyanobacterium
TTTGATATTGAGTGGCTGAAAGTCCTGCACTGCAATGCTTTCGATAGGATAGGCTCACGCATCACCAAAAGAGGACAAGATCCCGAAGCTATGCAAATACGCAGGAGATACCTATCCGATTCCTAAAAGTACTCTCCCGAAGCTGCTGGTGTGGCTAATCGGGCCATTGCTCGACAGCAGCCTTTCACGGAAAGCAATAGAAAATAATGTCGGCGTCCCCTTCCGAGCCGATAATAGCAAGGGGATTCGAGAATTGGGACTGACCTACCGCCCCCTAGCCACTTCACTCACTGAGATGTTTCAGCAAATGGTTGATCAAGGTATTCTCAAATGACAACGGTTACAACCTGGAACGTCAATTCCGTTCGCACTCGAATCACCCACGTTACCGATTGGCTACAGGCCAACCCCGTTGATGTGCTCTGCCTGCAAGAAACCAAGGTAGTGGATGCCGATTTCCCTCGTGAACCCTTTGCAGAGATAGGCTATCAGGTTGAAATTTTTGGCCAGAAAGCTTACAACGGCGTTGCTCTGATCAGTAAAAATCCCTTGACAGAGGTACAGGCCGGTTTTAGCTCCGTTTTAGAAGCTGCCGGAGCCTCTCTAGAAGAGGCGACTTTCTTTGATGAACAGAAGCGAGTAATCACGGGCGTCACTGATTCAGGTATCCGAGTGGTCAATCTTTATGTCCCTAATGGCTCGTCAGTGGGCAGCGAGAAGTATGACTATAAGCTGCGCTGGTTCAAGCTGCTCAAGCAGTATATGACCTATTTGCTGGCTACTGACCCCCAGCACATTCTTATCTGTGGTGACTTCAATATTGCCTTAGAAGATCGCGATATCTATAAACCGGAAGGGCGAGACCAGCACATTATGTCTACGCCTCTTGAACGAGAAGCGCTGCGCTCTATTTTGGAGTTAGGCTTTGCTGACGCCTTCCGTAAGTTCACCGAAGAGACCGGCCACTATAGTTGGTGGGACTATCGAGCCGCCTCGATTGTGCGCAATATGGGCTGGCGCATTGATCATCATTATCTGACGCCAGCGCTGTATGAACGAGCCACGTCATGCACCATCGATAAAACACCAAGGGGGCTAGAAAAACCCAGTGACCATACGCCTGTCACCGTTGAGATCGGAGACTGATCTATCTTCGTTGCTATACCCAGCTCACCCAAGCATCAGGGTTCTGTCCAAGCTGGAGAACCGTTGACTTTGACTCAAAATGAGGAATTATGATGGACGGTGTTTTGGGTGACGAAGAGTCTTCCCTCAATGGAGAGGACTCTAAGGAGGGGAAAAGATGCGTCAACAAAAAATCTAGGGTTTGTTGTCGTAGCCAACCGCTTTGAACGGCCAATTCTCCGAATTTACAGTGACTCTGAAGCTGCTGCTCTACAATGCTTAAGATCTGTTCATTGCTCAGGAGCGATGCTTCTTTGAGATAAAACCCCAGTCGCTGCTGCTCAGACTCCACTTGGGTTGTCAGAAAGTGGGTGACGAAAAAGTCAGAAGTTTGCTGATTGACCCAGCCCCGCAAATCAAGAATTTCTCCTAATCGTAAATCCCAATAGTGAGTCTGATCCCAGAGCGCAACTTCTAGCTGAGGCGCTGAGAGCAACCCTGCTTCTTGCAAGATGGAACCCAATCGTCTGGGCGGGAAAGAGGACGGAGCCTGTTGTTCAAACACGATCGCACAAGCTGAAGAGTGACCTCTAACGTGGCACAAAATTTCGGAAGTCGCCACAGTACGCTGCGTAATTGAGAGCCAGAAGGATTTCAACGGGAGGATTGGGTCAAAAAACTCATCTTCAGCTCAACGTCGCATTATGCGGAGGAGGAAGAGGACAATTGCGCGAGTTTGGCGCGAAGAAGTTCAATATCTCCGGCGGGTGCCTCTATTGACTCAGGACTATTTCGGCTCCTAGACAAATGTTCTTGTAAAACACTACGCCTCAGCTCATCTTCCTCTGGCCTAACATGCTGAAGCGCAAAGTTAATTAACTCATCGTTCGTTAATCGCTTGAATTGGGGTGGAATGCTAGACATATCTTCTACCTCCATCTGGCTCAATGTAGATAATAATTCGCTGTTCTGAGAACTCTCTAGGTTGAACAACTATACAAACTTCACCTCCTGACAGGATATCTATCAGCCGGATCAGACACCTGAACTGTAAAGTTATCTCGTGACCAAGCGCATATAGTCCTTCTAGCTGTTCTTGTGTAGGAGGTTTCATCTAATTATGGTGATACACCTACTGAGCCATCCTAGCATCAGAAATCTTAATCTAGAGCGTTGATCCCTGAACCAGTAAACTGGCCTTCATCGCTCCGAGCATCATTGCTGGATGCGCCCACCAAATTAAGCCGATGAAAAAGGCAACGCCAAGGTAAGACGGTCGCAAGAACTCTGTCCACACAAAGGTTTGTCGCCCCTGCCAAATCGCCAGAAAGGGCACCACAGACGTTCGGGCTTTAGCGGCTTCAAAAGCATCACCATAGCGCTTTGCTAATCTGCGATCGCCATGCCAAACGGCAACTAAATGGTACCCCACCAGACCGAAGCAGGTCGCTAGCGTAAAGGTAGAGCCAATCCAGAGGGCGTGGGCGATACACCAGATGACTTGGCCCACCATCTGCGGGTGCCGCGTAATTCTGATAATGCCGGTTTCGTACAGATGTACCTGGGGCTTTTGGATGGCGGCAATCTCTAATAAATTGAAGGTAGCCGGATATAAAAACAGAAATGAAATAACAGAAAGACTCCAGACAAAAGGCTTTACCCCTGGCACCCCCTGCACCTGCCATAGCAGTACCCCGTCGTAACGATGGTTCAAAAAGTAAATAATGAGAACCAGCGCTAAACTAATGCTCACCAGTGCAAAAATAACGCGGTAGCCACGGGCACCCATAAGTTCTTCGGCCCGCATTCTGAGGGAGGCAAGACCACTATGGGCTAGAGCAAATCCAAACAACAACCCCAACAGAATGAAATGGGACGGAGCAGCCCAGCTATGGGAATTTGTTAAATCAAGCAAGCTGTAAGGTCTCACCTCGAATCAAACGAATTTGAGCCAGCGTAAAAATAATCGGAATCACCCGGCTATAGTTGGTCGAGATGGTCCGCCAACCGAGATCAACAGCAAACCCAGCCCACAGAGCTGATCCCAAAACAGCACAAACGCTTCGTAGCGCCCCGTACCGAGCCGCGCTGAGCGCCATTCCCTTTTTGGCAGTCTGCAACACCATCTGCCCCTGCAGCGAAGCTGCAGCCCGTCCTGCCTGATAGGTGGCAAAATAGGCGGTGAACTGTCGTGCCACCTGCCGCAGCAGAAGGGGCCGAACCACAGAACTGAGAGCTAACGCACTGCCCCCTTCTAGAAATAAACGGAGGGAATCTTCTTGGCAGTTAAGAGGGAGGGGATCGGCGGATGAGGTTGAGAGCGCAGTACTAATCCGGTTGATAAGATCTTTGCGCTCTCGGCTGGGGAGTTGCTTCCAGGTGCGACGCACTAAATGCAAAAAAATCTCGGACTCTAGCTCTGTGGTGCGCCAAGTTGGAGAGTAGCGCAGCTTTAGATATCGACAGACCTGTACCAGAGTTTGCCGATAGGTCACAAATTCGGTTTGTCCCTTGAGCACCGTCATTCCATCTGCTGCCAAGAACCGAAACCGCTGCTCAATGGCGGTGAGCCAACCTTGATGATCACCGCACTCGATGGTGTCTGGACTGACCCCATTGAGATAGTCGAGGGGATTAAACCGGCGCTTGAACAAAATCGCCGTTACATCCTGAAGTTCTTCTTCTGTTGCCAGCTCAAGAACTGTTCTCAGCTCATCCATGCCCCTGTTCCTGCACACCAGTATTTGATGCTATAGAGAATAACCCATTCGCCATAGCAAATGCGACCACCCTTGAGGCTCAATCCTATCTCCATTAATGAAGAGAACAAGCCCCCCTGCTTCGACCTCAAACAATATTAGCGCTCGTCCAATACGCCGCTAATGCCATTCTGCGATAGAAAATTTAGCATTTCATCGGCTTCTTGCTGACTGCGGTAGGCTCCTACCTGGAGTACAGACTGACCGCGATAGTTAGACCGAAAGGCATCGGGAACTAGGGTCCGCAGCTCGTTTTGCTGAGCGCCACTGGCGGTCACGACCACTCGATACCGATGACTGCTTAACGCGGGTGACGGTGCCGATGCCACCGAGGCCAACTGCATGGGAGGCGCTGGTGGGCTGCCATCTTCAGGAACCTCATTAGAAGAAAATCCTTGATAAACACCCTCACGACCGGGGGCATTCCCTAGGGGAATGTCACCACCGGGAACCGGCAACACCCCTGCCGCTAAAGAGGGTAAATCGGATGGGCCGGAAGCCGGTCTTTGATACTGACGTGCTGGGGGTAAGCTTTGGGATGGAGCCTGGTTCGGCTCTGGCACTGGGATTTGAATCGGGGTCGTAAATGGGGTATTGGCTGTTCTACTTGAAGCCGGCGGTGGCGCAATCGCAATGCTCTTTGCTTTTGGAACGGTGGCAGCTTGAATCGGTGTGGAGATCCCAGGCGTCGGCACCGGGATGCTAATGGGTTTCGTGAAAGCAGATCTGCTCGGTGGAGCGGTGGTTTTGCTAGGGTTTGCCCCACTGATCTTAGCGGCGTTCGCGTCAGCAGACTGAGATGCAACAACCTTTGATTTATTCTGTTTGCGTTTGCTAGTCCGCTCTTCTGGTAAAGCCCCCACCCTTTGAGAGATCGCTTCTTTAGGGTCTGCTTTAGGACTATTCTCCAGTGCGATCGGATCTGCCACTGCTGGAAAACTGTCACGGGTCAGATAAATATGTCCTAAGGTTTTACCGTCATAGGCTCGCTTTGCAAATCGCCATCCCGGCTCTAGTTCAATTTTGAGAAAGCCAGACCCAGACTGGGTGGTGCGGCCAATGATTAATTCTGGCGCACGGGCATCTTTGGCGGAATAGCCGACTAGGGCTAGAGCGCTCCCGCGTTTTCTGACCGACAATCGATAGTCGATTCCGAGGTCTTGGCCTGCAACCCGAATCGAATAGCCGTTACTGTCGGTGCTGCGGCCACAAATACCCGTAAAGTCAAAATTCAAGAGTAATGGGTCCACAACACCGGGCTGATTCGTGTCTTCTTGCCAGCATTTTTTGGCGCTAGAGATTTGCTCTAGAACGAGCAGGTTATGAAGATCGCCCTGGGCTAAGGGAACGGCGATCGCAATAAATTTCTCTTGACTGACTTCTTGTTGATCAAAGGTAAAGGCATCCACAGACTGCAGACCAAATAGTGGGCCTGCGATCGTACCCATAACCCCAATGGCAACCCGCTTCAATAGATTTTGCATAGACCTTTCCCCTTGAGCACTGCAATAGTTTCCGTCGCTGTGCGGGTTCCCCCGCCAATAGAGCACAACAGCAGCTCTATCTACGCTGCTGTGGACTAAAACACATCCATTTGTGCATCGAGATTTTATCTCATTCCCTGCAAAATGCAAGACCAAAAGATAAAACGTTAGCTTTTATCATGCCCCGCACGGCCAAAAATACAACATTAGCGTCAGAATCTGGAACCACCTTTTAGAGCGATAAGCCCCTAGAACAGCTATTTTGACTCGCAAAATCCTAAATTTGTGCCCCGATTACTGTGCACTAAGGCCAATTGCTCGTAGCGACGGGCATGTTCGATCAGTTCTGCGGCCTCGCCATCGCTGACGGCTCGGAGCGGCTTGGCCGGAACGCCCACCCACAGCGATCTCGGCGGCACCGATTTAGAAACGACAGCTCCGGCTCCAATCATGCTGCCTGCACCGATGCGAACCCCATTTAAAATAATGGCTCCAATACCAATTAAGCAGCCTGACTCAATGTGGGCAGAGTGAACCACGGCTCGGTGGCCTACCGTCACGTAGTCTTCAATCACGGTGGGCTGCCCCGGATCGCCATGACAAATAGCCCCATCTTGAATATTGCTGTGGGCACCGACGGTAATACGTTCGACATCGCCACGCAGGACCGCGCCGTACCAAATACTCGCGCCTAATCCCATTTCAATATCGCCGATGAGGGTTGCACTAGCGGCAACAAACGCAGCGAGAGAACAGTCCGGCAGGGGCCAGTATGTTGGCAGATCAGGAGATGCAGAGGTCATGGGATGTCAGTCAGAACACTCTCTTCAGCATAGGTGAACTCAATCATTGTTCAAGAAGCTAGAGGGTCAACATCGCTCTATCCATCGAACGCAGGACCATCCTAGGTATAATGAGGCCACGCCAGCGTTCTTCAGCTTTTTGCTTTATGACTTCGGCCAGCTTGCATTACCCTGTATTCGGCCCAGAAGTGGACTGCCCGCACTGCCGACAACCGATCTCGGCACTCACTTTGACAGATACCTACCTTTGCCATCGCCATGGTGCCTTTGAGGCTGACCCGAACACCGAAGAGCTGGTGCATCTGCAGTCAGGGCGGCAGTGGCGGCAGTGGGACCATCAGTGGCACCGACAGCATACACACCCGGATGGGATTCGATTTGAGATTCATGAGGCGTTGGATCGTCTCTATGCTCAAGGGCACCGGGCAACCCGCATTGTGATTGCCCATCGGGATGAGCAACTGATTCGTACCTACCTAGAGCGGACGACGCCTTGGTCTGGCCCCAGTGATGACCAGACCCATCGCCTTTATGGATTACCCGTTGTCTTTAGTGCTGAGAGTGAAGCGGATAAGTGGCAAGTGATTAATTTTGAGCTAGAGCATGAACCAGGTTCACCGGCTCATTCGCCCTATTCTCGCTTTTTCGAGCCATAAATCGATATGCTGGGCCATCACACCTCGATTCGGACTGCTGATATTCATCGTGCGATCGCATTTTACGAAGTGCTTGGCTTCGAGGTAAAAGAGCGGTTTACAACGGGTTATACGCTGGCCTGTTGGCTGCAGGGAACGGCAGGGCGCATCGAGCTGATTCAAATCCCGGAGCCACATCCGCCGCCGGATGCCTTTGGTGACCCTCATTATGTAGGCTACTATCACCTCAGTTTTGATTTAACTGAGGCGTTAGGTGCTGGTGAGGACTTAGCCACTTGGATTGCATCGCTGAAGCAAAAAATGCTGGTGGCGGGGATTGCTCTGCAGGTTTTGCTGCCGCCCTGTGAGCAAGTGATTTGCGATCGCACCTATGAAGTCACCTTTCTCGCTGATACTGACGGGCTTCCTTTAGAATTTTTGCGAGAACTCCATTGAAGACAGATTCTCTTTTTTATCGTCTCTTTCAAACTGCGCCTAGCATCTTTTTTGAGCTGCTAGGTCAACCAGCCCAAGTGGCCCAGCACTATGCGTTTCGTTCCGTTGAGCTGAAGCAGGTAGCGTTTCGCATTGATGGAGTATTCTTACCTCAGCCAGAGGCACCTGAGCCGACAGTTTGGTTTGTGGAGGTCCAGTTTCAGGATGATCCTGAGTTTTATCATCGGTTCTTTGCCGAGATTTTCCTGTTTCTGAGGCAGTATCCTCAGACGGTTGATTGGCAAGCTGTTGTTCTATTTGCGAAGCGCAGTACTGAGCCATCCCAGTCTCATCTGTTTCGGTCTTTGCTCGATTGCCCACAGGTGCAGCGAGTCTACTTTGAAGACTTACAACGTATCTCGACGGATTCTTTAGGGGTAGGACTAATGCAGCTTATTGCTGCAAAGTCACAGACGGCAGGGTACCAAGCTCACAGGCTAGTGGATCTAGCACGAAGCCAGGTGCTTGCCCCCCTAGAGATTCAAGAGATAATAGAGATGGTTGAAACGATTATGGTTTATAAGTTCCCGTACTTAAGTCGAGAGGAGGTTGAGCGTATGTTTAGTCTTGGGGAATTGAGGCAGACAAAGGTGTATCAAGAGGCTTTGCAGGAAGGGCGACTGGAAGGGCGACTGGAAGGGCGACGAGAGGAGGGGATATCTTTAGTGCTGCGACTGCTTAACCGGCGATTTGGGACGATAGAGTCTGGTGTGGAAAAACGGATTCGGGGGCTATTAATTACTCAGATTGAGAGTCTGAGTGAGGCTCTGCTAGATTTTTCTGAGCTTGCTGATCTGGTGGGTTGGCTTGACCGTGAGGCTTAGATTGATGGGTCGGAGATCATCGTAAAACTCCCTGCAGTGTTCTTGCCATCGTTGTTGTCGAGGATGAAAAATGGAGGTGACTTCACCCGTCTCTGACTCTTCGAGTTTCTGTCGTGCCCCCTTACGAAGAGAGCAGGAAACATAGGCAAGTGCTAAATTTGCGTCTACTGTTTCGCCACCTGCAACAGTGGGAACGAGATGGTCTATGTGAAACGATATGGTCTATTACAGATTAACCAAGGTCAAGGATATTAAGATTGAGCATATCCCTAAATAAAGCTAGAGCATGAGTGATCGCACTGCATACCACGACACCTATTTTCAGTATCTTAAGGCGCTGCGTGTTGAGCCAACCTCTGAGGTGCAAGCTGAGATCGCTCAAATGACTGAGCAGACAGGTTGGGAAATGTCGAGCACAGGGCTGGACTACAAAATCATAGGGATTATGGCTTTACCTTAATGTAAGTAACCCAAGTATATTCAAGTTCTTCATCCAAATTAAAATCTTGTAACTCTATTGGAACTTCACTAAATAAAGGCTGAACAGGACAGTATTCTAGCGGAATCATAATCGAAGGAAATAGATAACAACTCTCAATATATTCAAACATATACTCAAGCACAGGATGCTTGTCACGGATCAAGTTCATAAGGGTGACATGATATGTGTCCTTATATAAATTATCATCGAAGATAATATGTTTGAATCCATATTGAGCAGCCTGCTCTAAGCGCGGCAGTGCATTTTGGTGATCATCAAATATTACACATGCTTCATTATCTAAGCCAAGACGAATTTCAGAACAAGAAAAGTCATGAGTACTATAAGTTGCATTCTTAGATCTATAAACTTCACCTAGATTAAGAGGCATCATTAAGACAGGATCCAAGCAAAGAACCTTAGGATTTTCTAGAGTCTCTTCAATTAACCAAGTTGAGAATCCGCGCCATATCCCAGATTCAACAACAAAATTTGGGTTAATTTTTTTGAGAAGAAAATAATATGAAAATGCAGAATTTAGTTTCATTCCGCCCGAATTTTCAAATGGCCTGCCTTTATAGACCTCAATAAATTCCTTGAGTGTTTTTTTGATCTCAGAACGCTCAAAAATTTCAAAATTTTCTGCAGAAAAATCTTGAGAATCAAATGGAAAGTTAATATTCATTAAAAATCAGTTAAGTATTTCTTTCATGGATTTTATGTAGATTATTTAACTGGCACCCCGTGGCTGAAGTCTCCATATTATTCAAATCTGACCGTTGTAGACACAAAGGCTGACTCGGCTAACGATAGGTTTGGATATTTACGCCTTCAGGTACTAGTCATATCTAGGAATATATTTTCTAGTGTTTTAGACGCTACTTCTTGACTGAACTCTGAAAGTGCTTTCTTTTGACCTTCTAATGTGATTGACTTCCACTGATCTAAATCTCTTGCCAGTGCGGCTAGAGTGTCAGCTAAATTTAGTGGATCCTCTGTCTCAAATATTAATCCATCTTGTCCATGCTTTACAATTTCTTTTGCACCTCCGGTACCACTGGTAACTAGCGTCAGTCCTGCCGCCATCGCTTCAATCTGACTAATACCGAAAGGTTCTTGAAAGCGAGATGGGAAAACAAGAACATTATGAGTACTATATAACTTCTTTAGTTCTTGACGTGATAAAGTTCCCGGAAACTTAATTTGATTTTCTAAGCCCTCTGACTGCACAAAGCTTTTCAAGGTCTGAACAAAGTCTGGCATTAGAGTTCCCCCAGCAATTGTTGCTTCAAACTTAACACCTGCAACGCTTAAAAGACTCAAAGCCTCAATGAGTACGTCAGCTCCTTTATAAGGCATGACTAGACTGGCATAGGCAATTCGTAAATAGTCGTGTGGGGGTAATGTCTCTTGGTAGAATTCGTCTACCACTGCACCTGGATAGAGCACGGTAGAATCATCAAACCGGTATCCTTGTTCTTTCATTGTTTGCCTAACCCAATCGCTACAGGTAATACATCGATATAGATGAGCAGGAGGAGATAAATTTGCTGGGAAGCCAGGGATTGCATTCATGACATAATGCACAACTGGAACACCTGTAGCCATAACAGTTTGCAGTATCTCTAAACCAAGAAGGTCGATATTGCCGACAAGGCAAATATCTGGCTGAAGCTCATGTATTGTCTTTATAAGAGTGTATGAGTTTGTGCAATTGATATAGGCATGGCTTTCAACGGGGAAGCTCTCTAATACTTTCTCCTGAGACCATTTGCCTTTCAGTAATAATGTGCGGTTTAGTTTAACGCCCTCAGTGCCTAGATCACAGTTTGTTTCAAGATCTTTTATGTTTCCTGTTAAGACAGTAACATCATGACCTCGGCAGGCTAGTATCGTAGCAAAGTCAGCGATTGAACGCTCGTAGCCACCTACCACCTGTGGAGGGTACAGGTTAGAAATCACCAAAATCTTAAGGTTTTTAGGCATTGGAGTTGCTAAGCTAGATTATTCAAATTGTTGTTGGTAGCTTTCCCACATCTGTTGATAGACTGATTCCATCTGGCGGGCAAACAGTTTTGCATTCCATAGTGGTGATGTTTGCTTGGATAGATCAAGCTGCCATGCAACGTTGCGTCTTAAATCAGGTTCACGGCCAAAACGAACGCCCCACTCTACATATTCAGCATCGGTCCAAGCAATGCCTTCTTCAACACCTACGTTCATCATAAACGCATAGCTATTACGAGCGGCAAACTGCTGCCCGACTCGTGTGACGAGGGGAATTCCCATCCATAGCGTTTCTAAGGTTGTCGTTGCACCATTATAGGGGTAGGTATCTAAGACAACGTCTGCAATGGAAAGATTAGCTCGATGAGTATATTCATTGGCGTCTCTGGGTAAAAAGTGGAGGCGATTGCAATCAACACCTTCTTCGTTTGCTAGCTGCGTAAATAGCTTCTGAATCATTTCTTCATCAGAGCGACCTTTTATCAGCAGATGGCTATGGGGCACGTCTCGAAGAATCTTCATTTGCAAACGGACCGTATCTGGATGACGCTTCAATCCGTTTTGGGCCGTGTAATAGATAACTGCATCAGATGGGATGTTGAGCTGATCGCGTCTTAGGGTGGGTACACCGACTTCAAAGCCGTCTACCGCGATGTAGGTTTGGGGCAAACGCCAGATCTTTTCTTGATAGTACGCTTGGGCATTTTCGGCTAGAACGTAGGGGTCGGCGATAAAGTAGTCAATCGCCGGGATGCCAGAAGCGTCTCGACCTAGCCAGGTTACTTGTATAGGAGCTGGTTTGAGAGCCATCACCATACAAGTGCCATTGAAGGTTGTGCTATCAAGATCTACTAAGATATCGATTTGATCATTCTTGATCTGTTCTGCAGCTTTTTGTGGATTATCGTCTAGATGCCGATGAGAACTTGCTTTGTCCTTAAACCATATCTGTGAAAATGGGTTTTCGGAGTTTTGATTGATAAAGTAAACTACAATCTCATATTTATCTTTATTATGATGATGTAAGAGCCAGCGACTGAGCCAGCCAACGGAATGAGCCTTTAGGGTATGGCCTATATAACCGATTCTTAATGGTCGCTTATTTTCATGCTCGGAGTTGGTGTTATGGGTATGAGGCTTCAAACTCTTCTGAAATAGATTAGATATTTTGTTCTGAAACCAGAGATTTTCTTGCGGATTGTCTTGTATATAGGGCAAGAGCTGAGGAATAAGTATTAAAGAAAATTGGGTGTCACCTTTGATTTCTTGATATTCAGCTTCAATTAGCTCTCTCATCAAGGCTTTATAGTCAGAAATATACTGACTTGATTCGAGCCAGCCGTTTGCATGAATAGAAGCTTTAGCTCTTAAATAGCTTGCCAGCAAGCGATCTGGTAGTTCTTTGCAAGAAGAGAATAGCCGTTGAGCAGTCTTAAAACTGTTTTTGAAGTCAGCTAGCCGATCATAGAAAACATATAAATACTGAAGTGAGTATAAGCTACCAGGATGATATTTGAGGCATGTCTCAGTGACTTGGGCTGAGAATTCCGAGTTTCCAGACTGGTCCGCAAATTTCATCGCTGCGGTGACTAGAGCCTCTGTGCATGCCTGGGGTGAGCTTAGGACTGACAGAAAAATATCAATAAGCTCTAAAACAACCAGGGATGGGAAGCTTATTGCTCTAACTAGAATACTTAACAGCAGTTCTAAGTCATCATGATTGGCCTGAATATTATGGATTGAGTTGATAGTGCTCCAGTCTTCAATTAATCTAGGCTCAAACTCACCTAGAGTCAGCGACAGATCAAGTAGATGCAGGATATTATTAATGTGATCTGGATTAATCTCATGCAGATGTCGTCGAATGCACCAGCTTGCGTCAAGATTTTTATTGATGAGTTGGCGTTGAGCTTCTTCTGCCAATATATCAACCAGTTCCTGAGTCCAGCGAACAACTTCTTCTTCTGCACCACTAGCCATTATGAATAGCCAAGTTGTTTGCGCTAGCTCTTCTTGTCTATCTAAAAGGTAAGCTAACCCAAGATACCAATAAAGGGATACAATCCCTGGTTTATTTTGAACAGCTTTTTCGTATATTTCAATAACTTCTTTAT
>JBAUJD010000781.1:0-3978 GCA_049683515.1 Thermosynechococcaceae cyanobacterium
TCAGGAATGACGAACGGCTCATGAGTCCAGCCTAGATTTTCGCGGGTGAGCTTGATCTCTTCGTCACCTAGCGCCGCACCGTGAATCCCCGCTGAATCAGACTTGTTCGGAGAGCCATAGCCAATCGTGGTGGTCACCTTAATCATTGAAGGACGGTCGGTGACGGCCTTAGCCGCTTCAATCGCTTTCTGAATGGCGTCTAAATCAGTATTGCCGTTCTCGACGTGCTGTACATGCCAGCCATAGGCTTCAAAGCGCTTGCTCACATCTTCAGTGAACGAGATATCTGTAGAGCCATCAATAGAGATGTGGTTGTCATCGTAGAGGGCAATTAGCTTACCGAGACCCAAATGTCCCGCCAAAGAACAGGCTTCACCCGAAACCCCCTCCATATTGCAGCCATCACCCAAAATAACGTAGGTGTAGTGATCGACGAGCGTTGCATCGGGCTTGTTTAAGCGACCGGCTAAATGAGCTTCTGCCATCGCGAGACCGACGCCATTACAGATGCCCTGTCCCAACGGTCCTGTTGTGACTTCTACGCCAGGGGTTTCAAAGTTTTCAGGGTGTCCCGGTGTTCTAGACCCCCACTGCCTAAAGCTCTTTATGTCGTCAATGGTGACGCTGTCGTAGCCCGTCAAATGCAGCAGAGCATACTGCAACATGCAGCCGTGACCCGCAGAGAGGACGAAGCGATCGCGATTAAACCACTGTGGATTTTTGGGATTAAACCGCATGATCTTATCCCAAAGCACAAACGCCATCGGCGCTGCACCCATCGGCAAGCCTGGGTGACCCGACTTGGCTTTCTCGACTGCGTCAATGGCTAGAAAGCGGATGGAATTAATACACAGTTGATCTAAAGATTGGGTCGCAACAACCATAGTTTTTTTGGGGTTCTATTTACTGGACGATCAAGACTGAAGGGAGGGAAGGCAGCGTTTAAATTATGGATCGTGATCACACCGATAAACCAAGCCTATCAAAGCATGGCTCGTTTGCATCACTGGGGCAACAGGAATCGTGCTCAGCCCCCTCAATCAAGATACTTTCGGAAGGCTAAGGTAACATTATGGCCCCCGAACCCAAAGGAGTTGGAAAGCGCAACCTGAACTTCAAGATCTCGACTTTGGTTAGGAATATAATCGAGGTCACAACCTTCGTCAGGATTTTCAAGGTTAATAGTGGGGGGAACCTTGTTGTTATGGATAGCCATTATGGTCGCCACCGCTTCAATCCCACCAGAGCCACCCAAGAGGTGCCCAGTCATAGATTTAGTGGAGCTAATGGCAACCTTGTAGGCATTGTCGCCTAATGCTTTCTTGATCGCAGCCGTTTCGGTGGTGTCGTTAGCAGCGGTACTTGTCCCGTGGGCATTGATATAGCTGACCTGATCGGGGCCAAGACCGGCATCTTTAAGACATCCTTCAATGGCGCGAATGGCACCTTCACCGCCAGGGGTTGGAGAGGTCATGTGGTACGCATCACAGGTGATTCCGTAACCCATCACTTCACCGTAAATCTTAGCGCCGCGCTCAAGGGCAAATTCTAGTTCTTCGAGAATAAGGATGCCCACCCCTTCACCAAGGACGAAACCGTCACGGTCTTGATCGAAGGGGCGGCTAGCTCGCTGGGGTTCATCATTACGAGTAGACAGAGCGCGGGCTGCAGCAAAACCTGCTATTGCAAGGGGCGTCACAGCCGCTTCAGTCCCTCCACTAATCATGGCTTTGGCATAGCCCATCTGGATGGCACGAAAGGCATCACCAATGGCGTTAGACCCAGCGGCACAGGCTGTCACAGCACAAGAATTTGGCCCTTTGGCACCGGTATGAATCGCCGTTAGCCCCGCCGCCATATTGGCAATCATCATTGGAATCATAAAAGGACTACACCGGCTCGGCCCACGAGTCAGGTAGATTTCTTGCTGATCTTCAAGAACTTTCAAGCCGCCGATCCCGGTGCCAATCATAACGCCGATATCAGTGGCGTTAGTGTGATCAATTTTCAGATGAGCATCGTCAATGGCCTGCTTGCTCGCTGCCACTGCAAACTGAGCAAAGCGATCCATCCGCTTTGCTTCTTTACGATCCATATAGTCTTCTGGGTCAAACCCATCGACCTGAGCCGCAATCTGACAGGCGTGCTTACTGGCATCAAAGGCGGTAATAGGGCCAACGCCGCTCTGGCCCGCCAGCAATGCATCCCAATACTCCTGCAGCGTATTACCGATGGGAGTAATTGCACTGAGGCCAGTGACAACAACACGTTTTCGATTCAGTTCAGTCATGATGTCAGGCTGCAGATGGGCAACATTGAGGCGGTGAGGAGCAGTGGGGCGTAGTCAGAGGGCGACTAAAGACTAGGCTGTTTTCTTATCGATGTAGTCCACTGCTTTTTGAACGGTGGTGATGCCCTCAGCGTCTTCGTCTGGAATTTCAATATCAAATTCTTCTTCTAGAGCCATGACCATCTCAACGACGTCCAGAGAGTCAGCGTTTAAATCATTTTGGAAGCTGGCTTCGGGGACAACTTGCGCTGCATCAACACTGAGTTGCTCAGCAACAATGGACTTAACTTTCTCAAACGTAGCTGAATCGCTCATGGGTTCCCTTTCTCTAGAAATATTCACAGGACAAATGCTTTTATCCCCAGGCTGAGTCAACGTTTATGCACTTCATAGGAAGTGAGATCAATGGGGTAGTGCTTGTACAGCGCCCGTGAAACGTTGAACCACAACAGATTGCCTGTAGGATTCAAGCCATTCTTTACAGTGTAATCTGAAATGGTCCCTCTAAAAGTTCTCCGGTTGAAGTCCCTATGACATCTATTCCGTCATTGAAATATGCCTATTTCCCAGGATGCGTTGCCCAGGGAGCCTGCCGTGAGCTAGATATGGCAACGAAGGCCATTGCTCAAACCCTGGGGATCGAACTGATTGAACTCAAAAAGGCAGCCTGCTGTGGCTCCGGGACGTTTAAAGAAGAGTCTCAGCTTTTAGAAGACACGGTGAATGCCCGCAATATCGCCCTAGCAGAACAGCTCAACTTGCCGTTGTTAACCCACTGCAGTACCTGTCAAGGCGTCATCGGTCACGTTGACGAACGTCTTAAGGCGGCGCAAGCGGATGACCCAGACTATCTAAACCAAGTCAATGGCCTGCTGAAGGAGGAGCACTGCTCTCCCTACCAGGGCAGTACCGAGGTCAAGCACCTGCTCTGGGCTTTGGTCGGAGATTATGGCTTAGAAATGGTGACGCAACGGGTCGCACGGAAGCTCTCTGGCTTGAGGTGTGCGGCGTTCTATGGCTGCTATCTGCTTCGTGCTCAGGACTCGCTTCCCTTTGATAATCCGGTCAACCCCTCGTCAATGGAGAATCTTTTTGTGGCGCTGGGTGCAACGCCTGTCTACTACAAGGGCCGGACCCAATGCTGTGGTTGGCCCTTATCAAGCTATGCGACGGACGCCTCATTTCAAATGGCGGGGAATCGTTTGGAGGATGCGATCGCAGCCGGTGCAGACTGCATTGTCACCCCTTGCCCTCTTTGTCACCTCAACCTCGACTCACGCCAGCCAGAAGTAGCAAAAGTCATCGGCAACCCAATCAATCTCCCCATTCTGCATCTCCCCCAGCTCGTGGGTCTTGCCCTAGGCTTAAAACCAGAAAAGCTAGGACTAGAGCGTCATGTTGTCAGTACTCAGCCTGTCTTGACTAAGTTGGGATTTTGAGCAGTGTGGGTAATGTCAATAGTCCGGACAGAATTATGCGGCGATGAGTCCGTAGGATATAATGGCCTCGTAATTGGGGTGAGATTTAATCAAAGTCGGGTCCAACTCAAACATGCAAATACAGCGTTCAAGTAGATGTTCATTGAGTGCTAGCCGTTTATAGCTGGCAATGGAGAAGCTCACAGGAGTGTCCGTCTTTTGTCTTTTGAGCAAGTCCACTTTGGCTAGATTGAGCGCCGTTAGACTGGC
>JBAUJD010000782.1:0-1716 GCA_049683515.1 Thermosynechococcaceae cyanobacterium
AGATTGCACCGTTCAATGGCGAGGGCTACTTTTTGGGTGCGCTCCCCGGCGGGCACGCCTTTAATTCGAGAGACAAAATAGAGATAGCCCTCGACGGTCATATCTAGATAGAGGGGCGGGGTTTCGGGCAGATAGCCAATCTGCCGTCGCACAGCCATGGGATTCTCATGAACTTCATAGCCCGCAATGCGGGCTTCCCCCTGCGTCGCCGGTAGGTATCCGGCCAAAATCCGCATGGTGGTGGTTTTACCCGCGCCGTTGGGTCCCAGTAGCCCTAGAATTTCTCCCGGTTCAGCCTTAAAGGAGAGATCCTTGATTGCTGTCGTTGAGCCATAGGTTTTGCTTAGGTGCTCAACCTCAATCATTGCGCTAATCCTGTGATGACCAATACATAACCTAGCGTACATCCCTGGCGGCGTCGGCAAACGTCATGACGGTGCTGCGGGTAGAGAAACTTTGTTGTCTTATTCTGGGGCAACCTCCAACAAATCAGCTTAAGAGACTAAACTGAGAAACAGCTTAGGATGCTTACCATTCACAAGGATGTAGCAAGCCCTCGATGGGGCTAGGGTGATGCCGTTGAGATAGCAGGAGCAGGGGAGATAATGTTGAATGCGATCTCAACCCCGATATGGCAACTCTCGCAAAGTCACCTCAACCAGCTCAGCGAATGCCCTCGTCAGTTTCAGTATCGATATCTTGAGCAGTGGGGTCTACCCACGGTGGCACCCCAACCGGAGCAGCAAAGTCTAGGAACGCAGTTCCACCATCTTTTGCAGCAGCGATCGCTGGGGCTGAATATCCAGCCCTTTTTAGACGTCAATAAACAACTGAGGCAGTGGTTTGAAACCCTAGACCAATCTCCTCCACCGCTGATTGCGGGGAACGTTTTGAGTGAGTATCAACAGTTGCTCCCCTACGGAGACTTTACCCTCGTGGCGGTGTACGATCGCCTCATTCAAAATTCTCAGCAGGCCCAAATTTTAGACTGGAAGACCTATACCCGTCCCCGCAACCTTGACCGCCTGCGCCAAGACTGGCAAACCCGGCTATATCCCTACATGTTGGTAGAAAACAGCAGCTATGCGCCGGAACAGGTTGCCATGGTCTATTGGTTTGCCCAAGCCCCTGGTGACTCTCATACTCTCGTACTGCCCTATGACACCAGAGCGCACCGGCAAACCCACCAAGATTTGACCCAGATGCTAGCGCAGCTTTCGCAGGCGTTGGCGGCCTATGTCAACGGTCAAAATCTCGAACAGATCGCAATCGCGACCGGACGATGCGATCGCTGCCCCTTTTTCGCCCGTTGTCGAGGCGGCAGCGAACAGCCTGAGGCGATAGGGTTTGATGACATTGCAGAAGTCCCTATTTAAGGGTTGCCCTGTATAAGGATTGCCCTGCAGAACTCAAAGAGCCTCTGTCGGTTTCCTCGCACAGATTTTTAATCCAATGTGAGTTCAACGCGGTCAGGAAAATAATTGAGTCCAGGCCTGGACTTGCTGCGTGGCTTCGGGAGTGCCTTCTTGAGGGAACTGAGGTAAAAAGTTTTTATCTATTGTGGGGATATAGGGACCCTCTTTCAGTTCAAACATCACGGTGTCAGGCGCTAAGGCAATCAGCGTGTGAAATTGCCCCTCGGCCAATTCAATCCCATAGGTTGGCCCCTGTTCACAAATGCGCTCAGTATGAATAACGACACCCTGTTCATCCATC
>JBAUJD010000783.1:0-4243 GCA_049683515.1 Thermosynechococcaceae cyanobacterium
ACATATCCTTGGATATCTTCTTGTGAGAATGTAGCCGGAGGGGTGGGTCGCTTCCGCGGGGCATCCACGCGCAGCACTAGGTTATGGGATTCCCAGAGCTGTGGGAAGCGACTGCGATAGCTATCCACAGCATCGCCGCTAGCAAGTGATGGCACCACTTTCCATTGCTGGATGGGCACCTCAAAAATAGCCTGCAAAAACACGCGATAGCGCCAGACGTTGGGATAAGCCTCTGCCACGACCTGTAGCGCCTGAGAGTGGGGATCAATCCAGCGATCGACGGTAGCGGTATAGGTGGGGGTCAGAAACAAGGGAGATTCAGGCAGGTCGAGCTGCTGCTGCAGAACGCTGCAGAGCTGGGCATGCCAATGCTGCTGTTTACTGGGATCAATGGCATAGATAAAATCTCCCCCCGGCGTGATGAGGGCCAGCCCTTTATATAGCTGTGGTAGATGAAGTGTCAAAGAGGCTGAAGCGTGGAGATAACAATAGCGAGCTAGGGTTAGTGTAGCTCCCTGGTTGCTTAAATGCGGCCTCGTAGAATTTGCGCCATTTCGTTGGGCTTCGGTGATGACTCTAGTGCGGTTTCTTCGTCAATGCGACCCTCTTCGTAAAGTTGGTAGATGCATTGATTCATGGTCATCATGCCGTCATAGGTACATTGAGGAATAATTGCCTCAATTTCTTCGACGTCACCCCGCAGAATAAAGTCCTTAATGGCGTCAGTGTTAATCATCACTTCATGGATGGCGGCTCGTTTGCCGTCGGTGGTGCGCACCAACGATTGGGCAATGACGCCCACGAGGCATTCAGCGACCTGAACCCGCATGGGAGCCTGTTCTTCAGGTTTAAAGATGTTGAGCATCCGTTCAATGGTTTTGACGGCGCTATTGGTGTGCAGGGTTCCAAAGACAAGGTGGCCGGTTTGGGCTGCTTTGAGCGCAGTGTTTACGGTGATGCGATCGCGCATCTCTCCGATCAAAATCACGTCAGGATCTTCCCGTAGGGATGCCTTCAGAGCATTCTCAAACTCGTGAGTATGAATGCCCACTTCCCGCTGTCGAATCATCGACTTCTTGCTCTGGTGCACAAATTCCACCGGATCTTCAATGGAAATAATATGCTTGGGCATCTCAGCATTGATGTAGTCCACCATCGCGGCTAGGGTTGTGGACTTACCCGACCCCGTAGGACCCGTCACCAGAATTAGACCCTTATGGTAGTGACAGAGGTCTTGAAAGACGAGGGGCAGGTTTAATTCCTCCATCGTTAAAATTCGCAATGGAATCAGGCGCAGCACCATGGCCGGTCCTTTGAGAGACACGAACACATTAATCCGCACCCGCGCCATGCCGTCATATTGCGTCGCGCCATCGTATTCCAGTTCTGTTTGGAATTGATGGACCTGTTCGGGGGTCAAGATCTCGGCCAGCCAAGATTGAAAGGTGTCTTCATCAGTTACCGGATAGTCCGCCACCTCAAGGCGACCTCGATCTCGAAAACGGGGCACTTCGCCAACGCCGAGGTGAACATCAGAAAAGTTATGTTCATAGGCCAGCTCGACCAAGGACTTCAGGGTGATGCCGCTGGGATTAGTGCGCTGGGTTGCCATCGACTGATGAGTCGCAGTGAGTTCACTCTGCAATCCGGGCGGAGTGACGAGATTAACGGTCTCCGTGTCAGAGATAAGGTCGATATTATTACGGCGAGTGGCTCCCTCTGGATGCGCTTGGGTCACCACATCTGAATGCGTCGGTGGCTGAAACGGCGGTGGGGGTGGCAAAGGGGTTGGTTGGTAATCAGTCATAGCCTCTTCAAGTTAACGACGGTGCTCACTCATGGGTTCCGGTGTGTCTTCCTTCATTACTCTAAAACAGTGCCGAAGGGATACACACCCTCATTGTGGACAGCCATAGGACTAGATCTAACTTTTGAGTCAAGGATTGTGATGCTAGCCCAGATCGCAGCCACCCATCTCCCTTCTATTAAAGAGATGCTGTGAGCAATAGTCATCCGCAGGGAGGCGGGGATCGTCGCCAAGGCGCTCACCAATATTGCAAACGGCCAGAGCTGCCAAATCTCGGGTAAAGCAAAAAAACTAGATGTGAGCCTTCACGGCAAAATCACAAGATCGCAGAAGTCGGTCTGAATATCAAGATTCGCTCGATTCACGGCTAGGCATGACGTACAAGAAGTCGAAATTGCCCCACCACCAAATGTAAACATTGTTGAACCAAAGCCTATGGAGGTGGGGATCATTCTATATACTAAATAAACTTGAATTAATACAAGTGACTTCAAACTTCTTTTTTTTGTTTTTGCGGGAGGATTTTAAAATGCTGCTTTCCCAGGCTCCTGATTCGAGACGCATGTCTCTAGTTTCATTGGTAAAAAGCTTTCTGATCTGGACGTTCACTCTAACGGTGTGCTGGCTTGTCGTTGGTTTCCCCGTTGTCGTGTTGATGGTGACGTTTGGCTCGTTGGGTGCGATCGCACTTCAGGCTGTCCTTCCCATGAGTGCTGTGGTTGTCGTGGCTGGCGGTATTCTCTCGGCTAATGTCCTGGCAATCCTTGCTGGCTCTGCAGTCTTAACCCTTAAAGGGATTCATCCCCACCAAATCAGTTGGCTGCGCTGGCTCAATGGTCAAGCTAACCCAGAGAGTGCCACGGTCTACGCCGCTTGTCCTTTGACCTGTGACAGAAATCTATAGAGCTAGGCTGATGTGATGTATTCAGTCTTGCCTTAACCGCTTCGCTACATGACGTAAGTCTCAGAATAAACAGCGGTGGAGAGAGTTGATGTTCAATCAGCTCTCTCCGTTTTTTTACGATCCTGCGCTTTAGGTTGATTCAGTGGGGGCTTGTCCCTTACGCTTGGGGCATCTTCGCAACAATTGTTTTATGTCCAATCCCGTCCATCGCATCTGCATTACCTTGGGAACTCGCCCCGAAGCCATTAAATTGGCCCCCGTCATTCAGGCGTTCCAAAGTTCAGAGCAGTTTCTGACCCAGGTCGTTCTGACCGGCCAACATCGCGAGATGGTCGATCAGGTCATGACCTTGTTTAATCTACAGGCCGACCATGATCTCGACATCATGGCGGCGAATCAGACCCTCTCCGATATCACCTGCCGCAGCCTCGCCGGACTCCAGGGACTCTTCAAAGATCTGCAGCCCAACCTTGTCATTGTGCAGGGGGACACCACCACCGCCTTTGCCGCAGCCCTGGCCGCCTTCTACCAGCAAATTCCGATCGGGCATGTTGAAGCGGGTCTGCGGACCGCTAACATTTTTAATCCCTATCCCGAAGAAGCCAATCGGCGGCTGATCTCTCAAATTGCTCAGCTTCACTTCGCGCCCACGCCCCAAGCCGTGGCAAATCTAGAGCGTTCAGCAGTGACCGGCAACATTCACCACACCGGCAACACCGTCATCGATGCGCTGCTCACCGTGGCTGAGGCCCAGCCGGACTGTCCGATCCCCAACTTAGACTGGGCAAAATATCGAACCATTCTTGCCACCGTTCACCGCCGCGAGAACTGGGGCGCACCGCTCCAAGACATTGCCCAAGGCTTTTTGAATATTTTAGAGCAGTTCTCTGACACCGCCATCGTGTTGCCCCTCCATCGCAATCCCACCGTTCGAGAGCCGCTACAGGCTCTACTGGGCAATCATCCGAGAATTTTTCTCACCGAACCCCTCGACTACAGCGCTTTAGTCGGTGCCATTCAGAGATGTCATCTGCTATTGACCGATTCAGGAGGACTGCAAGAAGAAGCCCCTAGCCTGGGTAAGCCCGTTCTGGTTTTACGCGAAACTACAGAACGTCCTGAAGCCGTTACGGCAGGGACCGCAAAACTGATCGGAACAGATACCGACCGGATTACATCAGAAGCGGCACAGCTCTTAGGAAACGCGGAAGCCTACGACAAAATGGCGACCGCCGTTAATCCCTTTGGAGACGGTCAAGCCTCACGACGTATTGTTGAGCGGGTGACACGCTATCTATCAGAGGGTGATACTTCCCGCTAGATCTAAAACGGAATTATTCGGGTATTGCTTCTGAGTAGGGCGCTCTGAGCAGAATCACATTAGCAGGCTCAGAGGGTCGGATCGAAGGCCATGAGAGCGAGGCTTCAGTTCTGAGGATTTTTTGCATGTAAAAGTTAATCTGCTGATCTCGGGAGAGGCCAAACGGTGCCTCAATGACGTTGTCTAGCTGCTGCAGCAGAACGGATAGTAT
>JBAUJD010000784.1:0-2666 GCA_049683515.1 Thermosynechococcaceae cyanobacterium
TCGCGGGGCTGGGCTATGGCGAAGTGACCCTCAACTTGGTGGTCAACCGAATCCGAGAAACCAATCGAGAGCAACAAGCCCATAACGGCTATGATCTCGCGGCAGAGGTAAAAGACATTAATCTTGCGGCCAATGCAGCCACCCAGCGCCTTCCCACAGAGAAAAGAAAAAAGAGCAACTCCCCCATCGCGGGCGTCGAAGGCTTGGTCTATCACAGGGCGGGCTGCTGTCACCCCATCCCAGGAGAGTCCCTTATTGGTGTGATTACCCTGAGTAATCGAGGGATCTCGATTCACCGGCAGGGGTGCTCAAACGTTGAAAATATTCCCGGCGATCGCGTTATTCCCGTGAGCTGGAATTCGCCGAATTCCGATAGTAAGCGTCAACCCACCTATCCCATAGAGCTGCAGATTGAGGTCATTGATCGCGTTGGTGTGCTCAAAGATATTTTGACCCGGCTCACCGATAGCAAAGTCAATGTTCATAAGGCTCAGGTTAAAACCTTTCCAGGGCAAACGGCACTCATTACTCTGGGGTTAGACATTGAGCACTGTAGCCAGCTTGAGCAAATCTGCGCACGCATTCGCCAGATGACCGATATCTTGAAGCTGCGCCGGGTCAGCCAGCTTGAAAACTGCCAACTTCAAGAATCAGATGAATAGAGGCATCATAAAAGAGTGGGGGCACCAGTCAACAGAAGCAATTACGACCACACTCCGCGTTACCTCAAACAGGCAATGTAGAATAGCTTATAAGAGATGCAGCTAGCCGTTGCTGTGGGTTTTACTGTCATATTGAGAAGAGAATGCTAGGACAACCAGAATTTGTCGAAAATCCTGAAAATCGCTGCCCCGTCATTTTATTAGTAGACACCTCTGGCTCGATGCAAGGGGCACCGATGGCCGCTCTCAACGCAGGGCTAACGGCCTTTAAAGACGCCATTCTTCAAGATGAGCAAGCCGCACTGCGGGTGGATGTTGCCATTGTTAGCTTTGGACCTGTCGAGCTAGTGCAAGATTTTGTCACCATCGATCACTTTATACCGCCCACCCTCACGGCGCAGGGGCTAACGCCCATGGGTGAAGCGCTTAGCTATGGGCTTGATTTACTCGAAAGCCGTAAGCAAACCTATCGCAACAACGGGATTCAGTACTATCGTCCTTGGGTCTTTTTAATTACCGATGGCGCACCTAATCCCACCTCGCCGTGGCCCCAAGCGGCTCAACGACTCCGTGATGCTGAATCCCAGCGGAAGCTGTCCTTCTTTGCGGTCGGGGTGCAGGGCGCAGATATGAGCACCTTGAGTCAGATTGCCCCTGCAGAGCGTCCACCGCTCATGTTGAATGGCCTCGATTTTCGCTCTATGTTTCTGTGGCTGAGCGACTCGATGGTGCGGGTCTCTAGTAGCACGGTGGGCAGCGATATGGTGGCTCTACCTCCGGTGGGATGGGGACAAATTGCCACTTAGGGAGATGTGATTTTTCCCCTTGGGCCTAATAAACATCTATTCAACTCAGCCGCAAAGGAGCAACCGTGGTCTGGAGAGCGACCGTTCATTCTGCCATAGGAACCCGTCACGTCCAAAGAGGGTTGCCCTGCCAAGATTTTGGAGCCTATCTGATTCGAGATGTTAGCATTATTGGTGCTGTGGCCGATGGGGCCGGTAGCGCCCAGCATTCTGATATTGGTGCCCAATTAGCGGTCAAAACTGTTCTGGAAAGCCTTGAGCAGTGGCTCGGTAAACAGCCGTCTCTAGAGCAGCCCGTCACAGAAGCGCAAATGCAGCCTGTCTTTGCGGAGGCGCTTCAAGGTGCGATCGCAACCCTACAGCAAGAGGCCGAAGCTGGTGGCTACGAGCTGCGAGAGTTAGGATGTACATTATTGACGTTTATTGCGACCCCTAACTGGGTTGCAGCCATGCAGATCGGAGACGGTTTTATTGTGGTTAAGGCGGCAGAGACAGAACCCTACCAGCTTTTATTTCAACCTGAGAAGGGGGAATACATTAATGAAACCCTGTTCATCACCTCAGCACCCGCTCTAGAGTCGATGCAGGTGGCCGTCAAGGTGGGTGAGCAACCGATGGTCTGTGCGGCCACCGATGGCCTAGAAAATGTGGCCATCCGTTTTCAAGACTGGCAGCCCCATCCACCCTTTTTTGCCCCCTTTCAGTCCTGTCTCGAAACCCTTGATGATCCCGCTGAGCGACAGGTCTACTTAGAAACTTTTCTCAACTCTGACCGCCTCAATGCCAAAACAGATGACGATAAGACCTTGCTGATGTGTCTGTGTGAGCAAATCCCATGACGGTGCTGCTGCAGATGATTGCCGGTCAATCCATCCGATTGACGAAGCAAATTGCCAGCAGCGGCGAGGGGACTGTCTGGAAAACCAGTCGAGCGGGCTACCTCGCCAAGCTTTACCATACCGCCACACCCGATCGCATCCAAAAACTTCAGGTGATGGTGGCTCATCCGCCCCGTGACCCGATGGTGGGGCGAGACCATATCACCTTCGCTTGGCCCCAAGATTTACTCCAAGATGCCCAAGGGCAATGCCTAGGGTTTGTGATGCCAGAGGTGGACGAGAGTGTGAAGCTCTCTACGATCTATAATGCCAAGCTGCGCAACCGGAGCGCTCCGAGATTTAACTGGTATTATCTGCAC
>JBAUJD010000785.1:0-7175 GCA_049683515.1 Thermosynechococcaceae cyanobacterium
TGACAGCACACCTCACTTTCCCAGCTTATCCAGCTTTCCTCACCACAAACATTTGCCCGATAATGTCATAGCCTGCACCAAACCGGCAATCCAGCAGGTTATTCAGGAAGCCGTGGAGATCACGTAAAGACGGGAGCATTAGCCAAGCAGGTCATCCAATGGGGAAAGCGATTACAGACTTTTGGCGATCGCGAGAATCAGAATCTTCTGAACTTGGGGGCCAAAGCCTAGGGGTGATTTCCTGAGACAGAAGTGAGATTTACCACTCAATAAATAGTTCAGAGGAACAACCCCATGTACTTTAGCGGTGGGATTGTCAATCATAAGACACTATCAAGCCTAGAGAAGATCTCCATATCACAATAGATCGAGTCGCATTTCATTAGAGGCTGTAAAGCCCAATCGTTCGTAAACGGGCTGGCCGGAGGGAGAAGCATGGAGGATGATTCGGGTGCAGTGTTGCTGTTGCAAATAATCCACCGCCTTCTGAGTCAACTGTGAGCCGATCCCCTGACTGCGATGCTCTGGCTCCACATACACTCCCCAAAGGTAGCCATACTTCCGGTACTGCTCTATCAGGATCAGGGGATAGAGGCCGTCGAATAATTGACAGCCCACAGACCCCACGACTTGATCATTAACTTCAGCAACAAAGGCCCGGTAGCAGAGGGTCCGACGCGCATGGGCAATGAACTCAGGCGTCAGGGTCTGCCAATCGGCTTTCAGGCTTTGTTCTGGAACTTGATTATCGCGCCACAGTTGATAGAAGTGCTGAGCCAGAAGTGCATCTTCTTCTACCGTTGCCTCACGAATCATCATTTAGGTCCGTTCTTCTGCCGCCTTAAGCATGTGATAGGTCAACATCAACTGCGTGAGAGCCAATGGATAGCTTTGCAAGACCTCGCCAGTGGTGCCCACCAACTTGCCGATATCTTCGTTGCCCTGAAGGCTGCAGAACTGGCCCAGGTAGGGCACTTCATTACAGAGAATGTGCTCTAGCTCGACCACTTGCTCTTTGGTGGCTTGACCATCAATTTCAAGGACATCAACGGGTTTACCCATATCTCGATCAAGATCAAGGCGAATGGCTTCCCCAAGGTGGCTCCCTTGAGGCTTGAGAATCTCAGTGAGATCGGGGTGAGGGATAGTGGGTCTAAGGGTAAGACGGACATTGAGCAAAAGATCGTTTTGACCGGGTCCCTCGGTTGGAGGATAGAAGGAGACAATCATGTCGGACCATTCTCGCTGGGGCCGAATGTAATGCTCTGAGTCGTATTCGCGCATTCTGAGCTGTTCGCGCACCTGCGCTTCGGTATAGCCCCGTTTGGCTGTATCTCGCTTGATCTTCCAGGAAGCTCGCAGTTCTTCGGGGGGCGCTAGGTAGGCTTTGACATCAAAGCTATTGCGAGCGGCACGGGTGGAATAGCCCAAGAGACCTTCGAGAATGACGTACTTTTTCGGCTCGATATATTCCGGCGCATCAAAGCCACCGGTAGAGTGGTTATATATCGTCTTGAGGATAGGCTGGCCGTCTCGTAGCAGCCGAAAATGCTGCTCCATGATATCGACGTAGTTGCACTCAGGGGCTAATGCTGAGATTTTCATCTCTGCTCGCTGTTTGCGATCGTAGCGGTGGTAGTCATCGGTGCAGATGACGGTGACATCTTCTTCACCGAGAATTTTGGCAATCCCTCGGGTGAGGGTGGTTTTCCCTGCGGCGCTATCCCCTACAATCCCGAGAATAATTGGACGGTCACTCATGAAATCTCCTTGCTGCTATAAATGCTTCGGAACAATTGAAATAAAGCATCGGCCTCTTTAATTTGACGATAGAGGTAAGACGCCGCAATGCTTAAATCTTAAGCTGCCACAGGCCAATTATTTGAGGAATGATCGATGCCCACCGTGGTAGGTGTGCCATGATTTAGAAATATACGATGACTAGTACTAGTCAGAATAGCATCATGGCAGCTTACGCTTCTCCCGCTCAGAATCAGGAACAGCCGTCCCCTCAGCCATCATCACTCGCGGGTTTGCAGGGCTGGAAGTTGGAAGATGCCAAGGCTCGCTTTAGTGAAGTGGTTCGCTTAGCTAGAGAGACAGAACCCCAGCGTATTACTCGACACCAACATCATTTCTGAGTTGAGGAAGCCAAATTGCAGTTCTGCTGTTAAAAAATGGGCTGATCAGCAGCAGCCCCAATCGTTTTACCTTAGTACAGTGACCCTCGCCGAGATCCGGTTTGGGATTGAACTGGCTGAGGATTTGGCTTTTGGCGGGAGTTGACTCAATGGCTAGACATCACTCTACGACCTTGGTTTACAGGCCGTATTCTAGAGATTGATGAAGACGTGATTCTACTGCGGCGACAGATGGTGGCAAAGGGGCGTCAGCAAGGCCATACCTTTAGTCAGCCTGATTTATTTATGGCTGCGATCGCAACGCTCCATCAACTATGTGTTGTCACGCGCAACGTCTCAGACTTTGAAAAATCAGATGTTTTGGTGTTCAATCCATTTGTTATTAATGATGTGCTCTAGTCCTTAATATTGATTTTTAATATGTTCACCTCCATAGGATGTATTCTATGGCTGCGGTGCTTTGCAGGCAACGGTGTCTCAGCCCATAGCTACTATGAGAGGATTTTGAAGATGGGATTATTTGATCAAATTGTGAGCGCCATTAACGACCCCAATCTTCAGGCCAGTGCAGGCCAATTGGGCGGTATTCTCAATGCTGTTCAGGGCTTGGGTAACAGCACCCAAGGCGCGAACGCTGATTCGACTCAACAAGCGATGGCGCTGGTGGGTAAACATGTACAATCTGCTTTAAAGTCGAACGACCAAGCCCAATCTCTCGTCAATCAGTTCAGCGGTACAGGAGCAAACCCTGAAGCTGTCAATGCGCTGTTTTCTGAAGGACAACAGCAGCAAATTGCTCAAGAAATTTCACAGCGCACCGGTTTAGACTCGAAAGTTATTGTGGGACTGTTGCCAGTGTTAGTTCCGTTGGTTCTCAATTTGCTCAATAGCGGTAGCAAAAACCAGGATCCTAGTCAGGGCGGTAATTCAGTGTTGAATGCATTTTTAGATAGCGATCGCGATGGTGATGTTGATATCTCTGACGCGCTCAAGATGGCGGGTCAGTTTTTAGGCTAGCCTGCAGACGGATTTTCGCTCTATCTTTTAGAAAAAGGCATGATCGAATCTATCTTGACCGGCAGACGGCAGGCTTTGGCGACTCACTTTAAGGGGCCTGCTGTTTTGTGGTCTGGCAACAACAGCCCCCGAAACTTCCCGGCGAACAAGCTGCCCTTTCGAGCCAGTAGCCATTTCTTGTTTTTTGCAGGATGCGCTTTAGCCAATGCTGTCATTCACTTAGACGGCGGCAAACTCACCCTGTTTAAAGATGATGCTGGTCCTGATGATGCCCTCTGGCATGGTGTTAGTCCCCGACGACAAGCGATCGCGGCGCATATCGGCGCGGTTGATCACTATCCGCTCAAGGCGCTGGGCCGTTGGAGTGACGGGGCGGCAACGATTCCGGTACAGGATGATATGACTCGCCAGCAGCAGATGACGGTGCTGGGACGATCCCTGGGGGTTGCCCATCAGCTTCAGGGGATAGACCGACAGCTTGCGGAGGCGATTGTGGCGGTGCGGTTGAGGCAGGATCAAGATGCGATCGCATCTATCAAACAAGCGGCAGAGGTCACGGTTCAATCACACCGTGCGGGCATGGCGGCGACTCGCTCGGCCCACACCGAAGCCGAGATTCGGGCGGCGATGGAATCGGTGATCATCGCTCACGACTTCACCTGTGCCTATGCCAGCATTGTGACGGTGCGGGGCGAAGTCCTTCATAACCAGAGCTATCACCATACTCTGCAGCCAGGGGATTTATTGCTGGCCGATGTGGGTGCTGAGACGCCAATGGGCTGGGCGGCGGATGTGACTCGGACTTGGCCGGTTTCTGGTGCATTTTCGGCAACTCAGCGAGATATTTATGACGTGGTGCTGGCGGCCCATGATAGTTGCATTGCTAAGGCAGCTCCTGGGGTTGAATATCGAGATTTGCATTTGCTGGCGGCACTAACAATTGCAGAAGGGCTAGTGAGTCTTGGCATTTTGAAGGGGGAACCAGAAGCATTAGTGGAACGAGATGCCCATGCTTTGTTTTTCCCGCATGGGGTGGGGCATCTGTTGGGGCTAGACGTACACGATATGGAGGATCTGGGCGATCTGGCGGGATATGCCGCAGGGAGAGAAAGATGCGATCGTTTTGGCCTTAGCTTCTTGCGCTTAGATCGCCCGTTGCAAGCGGGGATGGTGGTCACCATTGAGCCTGGGTTTTATCAGGTACCTGCTTTGCTAGAAGACGCTGACCGAAGAAGCCAGTATCAAGATTGTGTGAACTGGGAGCGGCTGGCTCAATTTGAAGATGTACAGGGCATTCGGATTGAAGATGATGTTCTAATTACTGAGGCTGGGGCAGAGGTATTGACGGTTGCTTTGTCCACTGCCCCTGCTGATATTGAAAGCGATTTGGCACTCTAATGTACTGTTGATAGTGGCGTCGCCACAAGCGCTACTGCAGCCGCCGCACCCAAGATTTATCTGCATCTCGCCTGATGGCGTTCATTTCATAACCAAAAGCTTGCCATTCTCGCTCTGATTTCATGACGCGAAACCGAGCAAAAGAAACTGCCGCTTTACCATTGAGCGTCCGCACCACAGATTGGGGGTTATCAAGATCTCCTCCTAATGCCTCGAAGGCTTCATCGGGGGTAATCCAAGGGAATTTAGAGGCTGTTGGGATCGCCTTTTCTAAGGCAGAGAGGCGATCGCTCAGTCCCGCCATTACCTGACCGGGTTTGACGGGATTTTTGGCTCGTGACTCCTGGTAGCTCTGAAATTTCTCTTGGAACCAAGCGACAGTGAGTCTCACTACTCGCTGCACAATTCGCCAGCAGAGCTGAACAATATGGGCAATGCCCTCTTTCTGGGGTGGCGGCGGGGCTAGTGTTGGCGTCTTCAGTGGTGAACTCGACCAGCCACATTCGGCACAGACTTGGCGACCCGAATTGAGCGGACGCCCCAAACGAATTGAGCAACGGGGACAACTCTCAAGCATGGCTGGGACTCCAGTGATAAAGCGGTGGGCGATAGAGCTTCGGTATCAGCATTGCTCGACAGAACGATAAAGGTACACCGCTGCTTTACTGAGATTTAAGAAGACTAGAGGCATCTGAAACAACACTATCATCGGTTTCTTGCTCTGGCGCGAGTAGGTTCCCAGACCAATTATAGAGTTCTCCCGCAGTCCAGCCATGTAGGCTGCTGCGATGGACGTTGTACCAAGTATATCCCCCTGATTTAAAGCCGTTCGCCTGATTTTGCACGACCACCATACATTCACCGGGCGCGACCGTTCCCAATACAGCTCGTTGCTCTGGTGGATGTTTTTTGAGTGTTTCAGTGGGATCGCTACCGCGTTCAATGGCAATACCGGCGCGAATCTCGACGGAGCCATCACGAGGACAAATATAGTCTCCGAATTTGAAGGGAAGGGCAAAGGCCGGGGCGGGTATCAACGCACAAAGGAGAGATAACAGGACGGTTCTGCAATTCATGATGGTAAGCCTTTGGAATACCGCAAACGACAGGAATAATGGATTATAAGGCCCGCAACATGCTAGGAATACTATCGACAGCCTCTAACCGTTCGATTTCATCTAGAGCCTGTCGGAAATCGCCTTCTCGAACATGGTGGGTCACCACTGCAATTTCAGCGCGATCGCCTTTAACGTCGGTTTGCACCAGAGACTCAAGGCTGACGTGATGATTCCCGAAACAGGTGCCCAATTTCCCGATCACGCCGGGATGATCTTTAGTGCGAATTCGGGCATAAAACCTTGTCACCAAATCTTTCATGGGAGCCACCTCGAAATAGCGATTGTGGGAGCAGGCCAACAGCGGATGAATGGTCTCCGAGTCAGGATTTGCTGCCGTGAGGCCCGTTTTCAGCAGGGCCACAATGTTGATGGTGTCAGAGACAACGGCACTGGCAGTGGGTCCAGCCCCAGCACCAGGGCCAAAGAACATCACCTGACCGAGGGGATCGGCTTCGATCACAATGGCGTTGAACACATCATTGACGCTAGCCAGCGGATGCTCTTTCGGAACCAGGGTGGGATGGACTCTCACCTCAACCTGATTGGGGCTGGCATTGGGGGGAAGCTTTGCGATCGCAAGCAACTTAATCACAAACCCCAGCTTCTGAGCGTAGGCTATATCGGCTGCACTCACCTGCCGGATTCCTTCTCGATGAACCTGATCGAGCTTCACCCGACCGCCGAAGGCTAGGGAAGTGAGAATCGCAATTTTGTCCCCGGCATCAAAGCCATCGATATCTGCAGTGGGATCAGCTTCGGCATAACCCAGCGCCTGCGCCTCAGCCAGAATCTCGTCGAAATCGCCGCCAGACTGCATTTTAGTGAGGATGTAGTTCGTGGTGCCGTTGAGGATTCCCATCATGGTGTGGATGCGGTTGGCTCCCAAGGATTCTTTCAGGGGTTGAATGACGGGAATGCCGCCTGCCACAGCCGCCTCTAGCATTACGTAGACACCTGCCTGGTTGGCTGCGGTGAAAATTTCATCCCCGAATCGAGCCATCACGGCTTTGTTGGCGGTGACGACATGCTTACCGTTTGCAATAGCCTCCAAAATTAGGGTTCGGGCTGGCTCTAGCCCCCCCATCACCTCAATGACAATATCAATCTCAGGATCGGAAACAATTGCCGTGAGATCCGTCGTCAAGATATCGAGCGGTAGCTCCACAGCGCGGGGCTTATCGAGCGATCGCACGCCCACTTGTAAGAGTTCCACTGCCTGTAAAAGGGGGTGACGACCCTGGGGTGACTGCAGTATTTGCGCGACCCCTGTACCGACCGTTCCTAAACCCAATAAGCCTACTTTGAAACCCACAATCTTCATCCTGAGTGATATGCCTTTTCATTGTGCCATTCTCCCTCAGAGATTGAGCAGCGTATCTCAGGGCGATGCTACGGTTCCAACAGGGGACTTTACTGAGTATGATCGGTGAACAATCTGTCGGCATCTGCTGAACCATCCCAGTTTTGGGTGTATTTAAGGAGTATTTGAGTGTTATTTAGA
>JBAUJD010000786.1:0-5171 GCA_049683515.1 Thermosynechococcaceae cyanobacterium
TTTTTCTGCAACTGCTGCTGCAAAGCCTTTCATATCGTGCATTACGCCAGAAATCAGTAATTTCGCTGATGCTTCTTATCCTAAAGATTTCTACCCTTTAAAAAGGGAAGATGATTAATCTTCAAGAAGGCATCATCAACGCGTTCGCGACAGGAACGCTCCTGACTCAGCTCACCTATTACTGACGCGCATGCCGCCCACCTGCACCCGAGAGCTTAAAAGCAATAGTCTACAGCTACTGCAGACCTACCGGTCTAGCCCCTCGACACAACTTCGCAATCAACTCGTTCAGATGAACTTAGGGTTGGTGCGTAAAGAATCGCACCGCTGGACTCACAACTCTGGCGAAACCTTTGATGATCTGCTCCAAGTCGGCTGCTTTGGACTGATTCAGGCTATTGAGCGCTTTGATCCGACGAAAGGTACTGCCTTTAGCTCCTTTGCGATTCCTTATATCCGTGGTGAGATTCAGCATTACCTGCGAGATAAAAGCCCTCAGGTCCGCATTCCTCGCCGTTGTCAAGAGCTGCAGAGTCAGGTCGTCAAGACAACGCATCGTATGAGGGATGAGCTGCAGCGTCAACCCACTGAATCCGAGGTTGCTGAGGCATTAGGCGTGTCTGCCGATGAGCTTCAGGAGGTAAAGTTAGCCATCTCTAATCGGTCTCTGCTCAGCCTCGATACGCCGGTTCAAGCTGAGAGTGAATCGGTTTCCATGGGCGATCTGCTTCCCGATCAGCAGTACCGAAGTTTTCAACTGGCCCAAGACGATCAAATTCGATTGCGTCAAGCTCTTGAAACGTTAGAGAAGCGGACCTCTGATGTTATAGAATTTGTCTTTCTCTATGACCTCACCCAAAAAGAAACGGCTGAACGACTTGGCATTAGTGCTGTAACGGTCTCTCGCCAGGTTAAGAAAGGATTGGCCGCACTTCGGCATCTGCTCAAAGGTACGGACGAGGATATTGCTGGGGAGGCTGAACTCTAGTTCTGTTCAGTTCTGACCAGAACCTATAGTAGGCTGAATAACTCAGGTGCTGTTGATGCGGGTGTCAGTTTGGTCAGGCTTATATTTTGGGGAACGCCTCAATTTGCCGTTCCCAGTCTTGTTCACTTAATTAAAGACCCAGCCTTTGATGTTCTAGGGGTCGTGACTCAGCCCGATCGGCGACGGGGACGAGGGAAGCAACTCAGCCCTTCCCCCGTAAAAGCAGCGGCTCTTCAGTATGGTTTGCCGGTGTGGCAGCCGCTGTCGGTTAAAAAAGATCGGGCGGTGTTGGATGCGTTGCGATCGCAACAGGCCGACGCCTTTGTCGTGGTTGCCTATGGTCAAATTCTGTCTCCTGAGATTCTCGCGATGCCCCGCCTGGGCTGCGTCAACAGTCATGGCTCCTTGCTACCGGCCTATCGAGGGGCCGCTCCGATTCAGTGGGCGCTGCATGACGGGCAGCGAACCACGGGTCTAACCACGATGCTCATGGATGCCGGTATGGATACCGGTGCCATGCTCCTTAAAGAAGAAGTTGCGATTGACCCGTTAGAAAATGCTCACGACCTGGCAGAGCGCCTATCCCATCTTTCCGGCAACTTGCTCAGGCAGACCCTGATGAAGCTAGATGAACAATCCATTAAGCCAATCGCCCAGGATGATACCCAAGCAACCTATGCACGCCTGATTAAGAAAGAAGACTATGCTCTAGACTGGTCGAAACCCGCCGCTGCACTGCACAATCAAATTCGCGGTTTTTTCCCATCCTGCATTGCCCACTTTCGAGGACAGACCCTCAAAATATTGGCAACTATCCCGCGAGAACAGGGCGAAGACCTGATGGCGTTAGCCCCCGATCCAGCCTTTCCCTCACTTTCCGGAACCATCGTTGGCATTGCAAAAAATGAAGGGCCACTTCTTCAAACCGGCCAAGGATATCTACAGTTGCAAGAGGTGCAGCTCTCAGGTAAAAAACGCCAGTCCGGTAGAGATTTCTCCAATGGTCTACGTTTATCCATCGGAGAACGACTTGAGAATGGATAAGCGCTATCAGCATCAACGATAGGCGTTCTCAAATAAACATTCGCCCGGATGCTACTTCTGAAACAAAGCATCCATTACAATAGTTCATCATGCGAAAGACTGGCAGCAGCCAGCTCAACGTAAGAATCGCTATGATCACCTTGACGCGCTTCGACCCTTATTCGTGTTTTAACGGTCACCCCGTTAGGATAGTAAAACAAATCCCTGCCCCTCGTTCAGTCTGAAATACCTATGAGTCCCTCCCGCGAACCATCTTCTAAATATACGGACCCTTCCCAGAAAGATGGCGCGACACCGGAGCCATCTCAGACGGTTGCCCCAAAGGGTCAAACAACAGACACGGCTCCAGACAAGACGCTCTTGAGTCCTCCCCGTCGACCCGCTCCGCCACCTCCGGTAGAACCGGATCCCCCGGCTGAACCAGAGATCGTGCCAGAGATTTCGGCAGAGCCTGACACCTCTTCTCAGCAGCCCATTCCTCCTCCCAGTGAACCCATGCAGTACCGGGCCATTGGTCTAGTGAGAGGTATTTATCAACCCTCTGAAGAACAACTCAATCGGGGCACCCTGACCACCGAAGACGGGACGGAGTTAGATGCGGTTCTTCTGGGGCAGGTCATGAGCTTGGTCAAGAAATATCTTGATTTAGAGAAACCCTATCTCTGGGTTGTATATCCTCGCACTCGTGATAAACAAGAAACCCTGCATGTTCAAATCGTAGGGGTTTGGTCTGAGGAAGGGTTTGGTGCCGAGGAGGGAGACGAGACTGATGCAGAGGCGACGCCACCGTCCGGTGGGCTGTCAGCCCCTCTACAAGACGGATATTTTTCGATTCGAGGCCAAGTCGTCTTTCAGGCTCCTGAGAAAGAATTTGTGCTGGTTAAAATTCAGCAAGCGCCGCGCAAAGGATCTGACCGCTCCAAAGACTTTAAGCTGAAGCTACTCGGAAAGCTCGAAGGGTCAGCCATTGGGTATTTTTGGGATCTACAGGTTCTGCGACTGGGGAATGCTCTAGCCATCACCTCAGCGACCTCCGTTGCCATGGTGCCCCTCAAGAAACGCAAAAAAACGGGGTCGTCACCCCATCCGCGTAAGCGGTCAGATGCCCCCAGTCGAGGGAAACCCGTCATCTTGCCAAAGAAGAATAAACAACGCACCTTTGAACCCCCCATCAAGCGACAGGCCCGTCCTTCAGGGAGCGAATAGGGCGTTGTATCAACTAGCCACAGATCTCCTTTTGACAGGGCATTTTGGGCTTTGCTAGTGTAGCTAAATGGTTCTGGAAGGGAAAAGCAAGTGGATATTCAAATTGGTCGGGGTAAAACGGCTCGTCGTGCCTATGGCATGGATGAGATTGCCCTGGTTCCAGGACAGCAAACATTAGATCCAAGATTGGCCGATACCCACTGGGAGATTGGTGGGATGCATCGCGATATCCCCATTATTGCCAGCGCAATGGATGGTGTCGTCGATGTCAAAATGGCAGTCCAGCTCTCACAGCTTGGTGCGCTGGGCGTTCTGAATTTAGAGGGGGTTCAAACCCGTTATGCAGACCCAGAACCGATTCTGGAGCAAATTGCCCAGGTTGAGGTGACCGGTTTTGTGACGCTGATGCAAAAGCTCTACGCAGAGCCGATTAAGCCAGAGTTAGTTCGCCAACGGATTCGAGAGATTAAGCAGCAGGGCGGGATTGCCGCCGTTAGTGGCACCCCCATCGCAGCAGCTCAGTTTGGCCTGATTGCAGCGGAGGCTGGAGCAGATTTGTTTTTTGTCCAGGGGACCGTGGTATCTACGGCTCATATTGCCCCTGAATCAGTGACGCCCCTGGATTTGGCTGGGTTTTGCCAAGAGATGCCGATTCCTGTGGTACTGGGAAACTGCGTTACCTACGATGTGACTCTGGAATTACTTAGGGCAGGTGCAGCGGCTGTCATGGTGGGCATTGGCCCTGGTGCAGCTTGTACGTCTCGTGGCGTTTTAGGTGTTGGTGTCCCCCAAGCCACTGCTATTGCAGATTGTGCCGCAGCTCGCGACGACTACCATCAAGAAAGCGGCAACTATATCCCCATTATTGCGGACGGCGGTTTAGTGACAGGGGGGGATGTTTGTAAGTGCATTGCCTGTGGCGCGGATGCAGTCATGATGGGGTCTCCCTTTGCCAGGGCTGAAGAAGCCCCCGGTCGTGGCTTTCACTGGGTGATGGCAACTCCGAGTCCTGTCTTGCCTAGAGGGACAAGGATTCGTGTGGGAACGACGGGAACCTTGGAGCAAATCCTAAAGGGTCCGGCTCAATTAGATGATGGCACCCACAATTTCTTGGGAGCCTTACAAACCAGTATGGGAACCTTGGGGGCAAAGGATATTAAACAGATGCAGCAGGTTGAAGTCGTCATTGCGCCATCGCTGTTAACCGAAGGCAAGGTATATCAAAAAGCTCAGCATCTGGGTATGGGAAAATAGTTACTCACAAAGGGATGCCGCGATTGGTGCAGGGTAATTTACTGCAAAAGACGTGGCAAATGGAGTTGACTTGCATACAATAGAGAGGTGCGGAGACAATTGTTTCCGTTCACTCCTCACACCACACTCCGCCTGGGCGATTGTTCGGGCGGCTTCCTATATCTAGCGATAGTATAGTAATATTTTGCATAGGATTCGATAGCTAAGTTTACATCGAAGTGCCAAAGTTCCTGCTATCGTAAGAATCGTAGAGAAAACGAAAGGCCTCCAAACATGTCAGAAGGTTCAAAGTTAGTTTTGGACGTCACGGATGATTCGTTTAAAGAGAAAGTCATCGATTGTGATGTTCCGGTATTGGTAGACTTCTGGGCACCTTGGTGTGGACCCTGTCGAATGGTGGGTCCAGTTGTTGCTGAGATTGCTGAGCAATACGAAGGCCAGATTCAGGTCTTCAAGGTCAACACCGACGAGAACCCACAGGTTGCTAGCCAGTACGGAATCCGAAGTATTCCAACTCTTATGATTTTTAAGGGTGGTCAGCGCGTTGATATGGTTGTGGGAGCTGTGCCTAAAACAACGCTGGCGACAACGCTTGAGAAGTATTTGTAGAGGGTGTGACTGCCTTCTGCGGTTCTTTTTGAATGATTGATTGATTGAAGAAAGGGAGTCTGAGCATATC
>JBAUJD010000787.1:0-12646 GCA_049683515.1 Thermosynechococcaceae cyanobacterium
ACCTCAGTTAGCCGTCGTGGCGTTTGCTTTTAGGTAGAATTAAAGAACTCCGTCACCATCAATCACGAGACTTGAAATCATTGAGCCAATGGCGAACCTGCTCCCCGGCAACATCCATGCTGCCAAAGCCGAAGGCCACCGCAATGGCGATAGCCACAGAGCCAAACATGAGGCCAAAAGCCAGATTGACGATATTTGTCGCAATCCCCATTTGCTGTAGCGCCATCGCTGACACTAGAGCAATAATAGCCACCCGAGCGGCTTGAGCCACAAGCCGTGCTTGCCCTCCGCCCGAACTAGAAATCAAGTTGAAGGCTAAGTTCGCAAAGTACAGCCCCACTGCAAACACAAACACCCCCACCAAGACCTGGGCTAGCACCGCTAGCAGCCGGGTGACAACGCCCGTCAGTGGCGCAAACTCTAGAACATCTGTGGCCGGAATCAAAGCCACCAAAATAAAGCCAACGAGAACGACAATCCCGGCAATTTCAGACGGTGTTTTCTGAGGCAGCTCTGATGTTTGCAGCGTTGTTGCTGCTCCTGGCGTTGCCGATGGATTGACCGCTCCCGATGCCGCCCCTGATGGAGGGCTTGCAGCCGTTGTTCCTGCTGAGGCTTGAGTTGCCTGTAGCCCTAACCAGGTAAATACATTGTCAAAACCAACGCCACTGAGCAAATTGGCAACCAAATCAGCGACAATCTTACCGACGACATAGGCCACCACCAAAATGAGGGCCGCCGTAAAAATCTTCGGCAATGCATTGAGTACCTGACCGAGCATCTCAACTGCAGGGTCAGAAATAGCCTGAACATTGAGTCTCTGCAAGGCAGAGATAATGGCAGGAATTAAGATTAAAACGTAGACAACCGTACCGGCAAGACCAGATAAGCTCTGGCCCCCTGTCGCTTGACTCAAGCCAAATCGTTCACCGAGGCGATCTGCACCGGCAGCAGCCAGAAACTTCGTCACGATTAAACGGATGATGCGGGCTAAGAACCAACCTACCAAACCAATAACAATCGCACCGATGATATTGGGCACGAAGGTTAAGAACTGGTCGACCATGGACTGAACCGGCGCTAGCGCACCATCTAACCCCAGAACATCCAAAACTGCGGGCAAAAAGAGTAAGAAGATCAGCCAATAAAGGATATCCCCCAATGTCTCGCTAACGAGAATGGGGGGCGGGGTGCTTGATTCTTCGTCACTCACGGACGCATTCAGCCGATCATCCAATGAGAAAGACTGCAGTCCTCGCACGAGTAGGAGGCGAGACAATGTTGCCAGTAGCCAAGCGACACCCACCAACACCCCCGCGTAAAGCAGGTTGGGCAAAGCCAACAAAATCTCATTGAGAAGACTCTGCAAGGGCGTAGAGACAGCTTCGAGCTGGAGCGCATTTAAAAACGCCACGGCAACAAAGGTCATTGCCACCCAAAAGACTGCGGTTGATATCCATTTTTCGATATTCTCAACCGCCCTTGATTCAGAGCTACCTGTTACCCAACTCGCTAGTCGATTATCCAAGTCGGTTCGAGATAGCAACCCCTTAACAGCCCATGCCGCAATGACGGCCAAGAGCCAGCCAATCACTAAAATGAGAATTGCACTGATGAGGTTGGGCACTGATTTACCCAACTCACCCGTTATATTTTGAATAAATTCTTCCATTGTTCTCTTTGCTTCCGGTCACATACAGTGAAAAACTGAGAATATACCTGCATTTGAGGCATAAATCGCAAATAAGCACTCTTCACAGCACATCTATAGGTCTCACCCTAAACCGACACGTTCCATAGCACAATATTTGTTACAAAATCTTGTTTCTGCAATTTTTCTAGAAGTGGCTAGAGCGACACCCTTAATATGCGACCTGAATCACCAATGAGGTCATTACGATCTTGGCCGAGTCCGAAATAGAAAGATTTATCTAAGTGCTCAAACGATCTCGCTTTGTTACGGCTCTCAAACCGCAGAACTTCTTCCCAACTCTGCAGATCTGTTGGGGTCTTGGTTTTGTAGACATAGACCCAAAATTTTTCCGATGAAACTTTAGCATTGGTCAACACATAGAGTTCATCATTGAGGATCAGCGTATCTTCACCGATAGATTTTCGATCTGGGAAAATCACTGATGACGGTGTCGCCCCCATCCTGCGTTTAACGTAAAATCCGATTGAATTGAGGTAGGCCGCTTGATACTGAGCCTCTGCATAGGAGTAGGACCGCACCGGATAAACCAAGGAACCGTTGTATTCCACTGGTTGCCAGAGGCGATAGATAATATCAGCGCCTTGGGGGCCAATCTGAGACCCAAGCTGGATTCGGGGAATAAATTCTTCGCTTTTTAAAGTCGAGCTAAGCTCTATTTTTTGGCGTTTAGGGTCATAGATGCCAATTACATCGGGCTGGTTGTCAGCGTCTCTGAGCAGTGACGTGGGCGCATAAATGCTGCCCTGATAAGAAAAAATAGAGAAAAACCAATTGGCAGCGGCATTCTTAGATTTTTCTAAACCAGCCCCCTGAAAAGAGGCACCCTGATCGCGGGTCACAGCAGTACCGGGCTGGGAAGGATCTTTGATGGCGTTCCGGTTATTGCCGACTAAGATGATGTCGCCCGAAGGTGTTTTCAAAAGGTCTCTCACATGGGCTAATGCTGGAGCCTCAGACTGGTAAAGCTTCCAAGGTGTTTGTAGTGATCTGCGGTAGAACTTATGGGTATCGCTTCTTTTGGGGTCGGCGGCAGGGATATAAAGCTCGTCGCCAAAAACTCTAAATTGCTCAATGGCTTCTTCATTCACCGTGAATTCTTTGGCAAAGCCTTGCTCATTGGTAGGGCTGTAGGCCCACACGTTAATGGGGCCTGAATTTTGGGTGGTGCTGCCCCCGGCGATATAAATTTTGCCGCCAAAGCGCTGCAGATCCCAGACGTTAAGGGCGCGACCCGTTTTGCCGTCGCTTGCCATGGGGTTGCCCAGGACTTCTAGGCGATCCGTGACATCAGGAGCTTGTTGTGAACAGGCAGAGGTTGCAAATAAGACTATAGCCAGCGAAAGACTGCCGAAGAGCGAACACCGACGAGTCAGTAACAAGTTGAATCTAGGCATGGAGGGTGGCTAGGCGTAATAGAGCTGCAGCGCGAGCGTAACGTTTAAGAATGACTCTTAATGGCTTGCCGAAGCTGCCCTTGGTGTTGTTCGAGTAATTGAGTGCCATCCGCTGGTGAGAGTCCCGTCCAGTGCACCAGTAAGGAGAGTTTAACGTTGCGATCGCATCTCTCCAGCAGCCCTTCCGCTTCTTCGCGGGTGACATCGGTCAAATCACACACAATCCGCAGGGCACGGTCTAGCAGCTTGGTATTGGTCACCGAAACATCGACCATGCGGTTGCCGTAGACCTTCCCGAGGCGCACCATGGCTCCCGTCGAAATAATATTGAGGGCTAGCTTGGTCACCGTCCCGGCCTTGAGGCGAGTCGAACCCGCCAGTACTTCTGGCCCCACCGGCAACCGAATATCGATATCGACCTCAGCATCCACCTGATCTGCCGGAACACAGGCCATAAATACGGTGGTGGCTCCGCGACTACGCGCTTCTTTCAATGCTCCATGCACAAAGGGAGTCGTGCCCCCTGCAGTGATGCCCACCACTACATCTTTATCTATGATCTGATGCTGGGCAATGGCCGCTGCGCCGCCGTCTGCCTCATCTTCTAAGGCTTCCGAACTTTTGACGAGGGCCGCTTTGCCACCGGCCAGGATGCCCTGCACCATGTCTGGGTCGGTACAAAACGTAGGGGGGCATTCGGCAGCATCTAGAACCCCTAAGCGACCACTGGTTCCGGCACCCACATAAAATAACCGGCCTCCCTGTCGTAGAGCTGTCGCCGTGGTGTCGATGGTGGCGGCGAGGGGCGTTCGGGCCGATGCTATAGCATCCACCGCCCGTGCATCTTCTTGATTAAAAACATCAACAATCTCTAGCGCCGTCATCTGATCGAGATCTTGGCTATTAGGATTTGCCTGCTCTGTGAGTAGATGTCCCCGCTGTTGAAGACTCGCCTGAGAAGATTGCACTACACCACTCCCTAAATCGCTCAGACTCTAGCGTAGAGTACTCAGAGCGATTCTGCACCCTTTGGTATTACTGGCTCATTGGGCCTCCTCTGCACAAGAGATTAAGACGGCAACCCAGCCCACCGATATCGTTTCAGCCGCGACCTCAACTGGAAAGGGATGTCAGCTATAATGTAAACTTCAGAAAACTTAAGCCTTGACAAACCTTAAAGCAATACTTTAAGACCTCAAGAACTCGACTCAGGACTCATTACATGGCTACATCTGATCAGGTTCAGCAGCGCTCTGATTTCATCGGAACCCAAGTGATCACCCGCAGCACCGGGAAGAAGCTTGGCGTCGTCAACCAGCTCTGGGCTGACGTTGATCAGCGAGAAGTCGTGGTTCTGGGGCTACGCAGTACTCTGGTCACCGGCGAACAGCGCTACATGGATATCGACAGCATTCGTCAGATTGGCGATGTGATCTTGGTCGATGATGAAACCGCCATCGAAGAAATTAACACCTACAACTACAGCACCCTGATCAACAACGAAGTGATCACTGAAACCGGGGAGCTACTGGGAAAGGTTCGGGGATATAAGTTTGATACCGTCTCTGGTGAGATCTCAGGGTTAGTGATTGCCTCCCTGGGTATGCCCCTCATTCCTTCTCAATTGTTGAGCACCTACGAACTCCCGGTCGAAGAGATTGCCAGCAGTGGCCCCGATCGCCTCGTGGTGTTTGAAGGCGCAGAAGAACGTCTCAATCAGCTTACCGTCGGCATCATGGAGCGCCTTGGGTTAGGCATTCCCCCCTGGGAGCAAGATGACGAAGAAGACTACATTCCGCGCACCGCCTCCACCAGCAACCAGCTTGGGCCGGGTGCCTCAGTCGCTGCCTATGCCCCCAATCGCCGCAGCGAAGCCGCAGAGCAAGCCTGGGAGGATGAAGCGTATGACATCGCTCCTCAGCAGGCCCGTCGCCAGCCCGTCTACGAAGAAGAAGAGGATAACTGGTCAGAGGAATCAGCACCCGCAGCCAGTGCTCCCTATAATCCTGACGAAGACGTTTGGGCCGATGACTATGAACCCCAAGAGCTAAAAATTCCTGAGCGCCAGAAGATTCCTGAGTACGAGCGAGAAACAGATTTCTAAGGTTCACTCAGTTTTTATGATGCAAGTTCTAACGCTAGCATCGAAGGGCTACAGCAACATAGGCTAGGATGACCAAGGAAAACTCTGCCGCTTTGGCTCACCTCTATGACCGATAAATCGACGATCGCAATCACTCATCTCGGCTGCGAAAAAAACCGTGTTGACACCGAGCACATGCTGGGTCTTTTAGTGGAAGCAGGGTACGGCGTCGATAGTGATGAAGCGATGGCAGACTACGTCATTGTCAACACCTGCAGCTTTATTCAAGAGGCCCGCGAAGAATCGGTTCGCACGCTGGTAGAGTTAGCCGAGGCTGACAAGAAGATCGTGATTACTGGCTGCATGGCTCAGCACTTTCAAGAAGAGCTTTTAGACGAATTACCCGAAGCCGTCGCCATCGTGGGCACTGGCGACTATCACAAAATTGTGAGTGTCATTGAGCAGGTCGAACAGGGCAAGCGTGTCAAAGAAGTGACGCTAGAGCCGACCTACATTGCCGATGAGACGGTGCCTCGATATCGCACCACCACCGAAGGGATGGCCTATTTACGGATTGCCGAAGGCTGCGACTATGGCTGTGCATTTTGCATTATTCCCCATCTACGCGGCAAACAGCGATCGCGCTCCATTGAATCCATCGTCGCTGAGGCCCAGCAGCTTGCATCCCAGGGCGTCCAGGAATTTAGCCTTATTTCTCAAATCACCACCAACTATGGCCTAGATATCTACGGCAAACCTCAGCTTGCCGAATTGCTCCGCGCCTTGGGCAAAGTAGACATTCCCTGGATTCGGATGCACTACGCTTACCCCACCGGCCTGACTCCTGAAGTTTTAGAGGCCATGCAGGAAACCCCCAACGTGCTGCCATACCTTGACCTACCGCTTCAGCACTCCCATCCAGAGGTACTGAGATCGATGAATCGGCCTTGGCAGGGACAGGTCAACGACAAGATTATTGAACGCTTGAAGGCAACACTATCAGATGCGACGCTAAGAACCACTTTTATTGTGGGTTTCCCTGGCGAAACGGAGGCTCACTTTGAGCACCTCTGTGAGTTTGTTCAGCGCCATCAGTTTGATCATGTGGGTGTGTTTACCTTCTCTCCCGAAGAGGGGACGGCGGCTTACGATCTGCCCCATCAGCTCCCTCAAGACGTGATGGATGCTAGGCGCGATCGCATCATGCAGATTCAGCAGCCAATTTCTTTAAAACACAATCAGCAGCAAGTCGGTCGTGTTGTTGATGTGCTCATTGAACAAGAGCATCCCGGCACCGGCAAACTGATCGGCAGATCGGCTCGCTTTGCCGCCGACGTGGACGGTCTTGTATACATTCATCCCGACGAATCGGGACGCTCACCCAGCGATTTGGCAAGGCTAGGAAGTATGGCACAGGTCAAGATTGAAGCCGCTGACGAATACGACCTACACGGCTATCTCTGTAATAATCCTTAAGGGATATCGCTTTTTGTAACTTTTTATTGCAAAATAGAGTTAGGCGAGTGGCATCGCCTACTGGAACGCCATAGGAGATTGCATGACCCATTCGTTTAGCCAACTCGGTCTTTCACAGCATCGTGTCGATTGTCTTGAGGCTTTAGAGTTTACAGAGCCAACCCCAATTCAGGCTCAGACTATTCCTCTGCTGCTAGAGGGCAAAGACATGGTAGGGCAGGCTCAGACCGGCACTGGCAAGACGGCGGCCTTTGCTTTGCCGATTCTAGAGCGAGTTGATCCACAATCTTCAGCCGTCCAGGCATTGATTTTGACTCCGACCCGTGAGTTAGCGGTGCAGGTCAGCAAAGCCATTGGATCCTTTAAGGCAGATCGCGACCTGCGGGTACTGGCGATTTACGGAGGGCAGTCGATTGATCGTCAGATTTCTCAACTACGTCGCGGCGTTCAGGTGGTGGTGGGTACCCCTGGACGAATCCTTGATCTGCTCAATCGAGGGGAGCTTTCCCTTGATCAGGTGCAGTGGTTTGTCCTTGATGAAGCGGATGAAATGCTCAATATGGGCTTCATCCCTGATGTGCGCAAAATTCTTAAGCAAATTCCTGAGCAGCGCCAAACCGCGTTTTTCTCGGCGACGATGCCGCCCGAAATTTATAAGCTCACCAAGCAATTTTTGAACGACCCGGTCACTATTACTGTCGAGCAGCCCAAAGCCGCACCCACGCGAATCAACCAAATTGCCTATAAGATTCCTCGAATTTGGGCGCGTTCTACCGTTCTGCAAGCGGTACTAGAGCTAGAAAATCCGGCTTCAGCGATTATCTTTGTGCGCACTCGGCGAGACGCGGCCAATCTGACTCAGCAGCTTCAAGGCGCAGGCTACAGCTCGGATGAATACCACGGCGACCTTAGCCAAGGTCAGCGGGAGCGTCTATTAGAGCGATTCCGTAACGGTCAAATTCGCTGGGTGGTTGCCACTGATATTGCCGCACGAGGTATTCATGTGGATGATCTAACCCACGTCATCAACTATGACCTCCCCGATAACCCTGAAAGCTATGTTCACCGCATTGGTCGAACGGGCCGTGCTGGCAACGAGGGCACTGCAATTTCTTTGATTCACCCCCTTGATCTTTGGAAGCTCCGGGGAATTGAAAAGCACGTTAATCAGACGATCCCCGTACTGCCAACGCCGACGAGATCGCAAATCGAAGCCCAGCGCTTAGAGCAACTCACCGAAGAGATTCACGGCATTCTGACCGGCGAACGCCTTGCGTCATTTTTGCCGATGGTGTCTCAGCTCGGTGAAGAATATGACACCAGTGCCGTTGCAGCGGCGGCATTGCAAATGGCCTTTGATCGGTATCCGGCTGTGGGCGAGAAGCTGGATGCCCTGCAAGCTCCCGCGCCTAAGAAAAAGACAGCGGCACCGAGCCTGATTAAGCGTCGCAGTTCTGAAGTGTCAGCCTAGGCCGTAGCGCGATGTCCCAGCAATGATCGGTTTAGGGACAACGTTGTTAGGGACGATCTGCAAGCAGATGGGCGGCGCATGGGTTTTTTATACCTGTATGCCGCTGCCGTCTCGCTTGCCCCTCAGCTTCACTCGCATTGCCCAGTGGGCACCGGTCGTTGGCCTCGTCATGGGTCTTTTTCTAGGTTTAGCCGATCTGGGCCTAGCACAACTCAATATGCCGATTCTGCCCCGCAGCGCATTCATTGTGGCACTATGGCTTGGCATGACCGGTGGATTGCATCTTGATGGTGCTATGGATGCCGCTGATGGCCTTGCCGTCATGGAGCCAGACCGTCGGCTAGAGGTGATGACCGATAGTCGTAGCGGAGCCTTTGGCGTCATGGTGGCGGCGATTATTTTGCTTCTCAAGGTCTGTGCCTTGAGTGCCGTACCCAGCCACCGATTATTCGTGCTGATGCTAGCCGCAACCTGGGGGCGATGGGGGCAATTGGTTGCGATCGCACGGTATCCCTACCTCAAGCCCGACGGCAAAGGTGCATTCCATAAACAAAACCTGCAGCTTCCTTGGGACTTCATCCCCGGACTCATCAGCCTGATCGGACTTGCGGCCCTACAGTGGTCCACTGATTCGATTCTGCTGACCAGCGGAACTGCGTTGTTGTGCCTATTCATCTCAGGCAGCATAGGGCTATGGTTCCATCACCAGCTTCATGGCATGACCGGAGACGTTTATGGTGCCATTGTGGAATGGACAGAAGTTTTAATCCTCTGTGCCTTTACACTTTTGCCAACCCCTATCGTAAATATTACTTAACAGCTCAAGATTTAGAACGACAACACCGCGCTATAATGCGTGTCAATTGAATTGCAGTGATGCACAGAAGTCAACGTCTAAGTTATCCTCCACGGAAGCTCTCGGTCGTTGGTTTCTTTCAAGCGTTGGTACTTCTGTATTCCAAGGTGTTAGACTTAGGCATTGCAGACGGTACCGTTGTCAAAGATTTGCATTTCAACGGTCTATTGGCGTATAAACTGCACAATCTACTTTGCAACGCTTGACGTGTATAGCTGCGCAAGTAATGTCAAGGCTTTTTATAACTGAATGAACCAAAAGAGTAGCTTGCGAACCTTTTCCTCCGTTCAGAGTAAACAGCCATCCTTCTCATTTTGTTATACCAGCCTCTGCTCTACGTGGGATGAATCCTATGTCTGACGGCTGTTCGCTTTCGAGGAAATTGAATGTCAAAGCAAATTGTTATCGCTGAGCAGCATCGAATTGCTGCCGTATTTTCAGAAGACCAGATTCAAGAAATCATCGTTGCCACTGGCAGCCACCAAGTTGGGGATATTTATCTTGGGGTTGTTGAAAATGTTCTACCTAGTATTGATGCTGCCTTTGTTAATTTAGGCGATACCGAAAAAAACGGTTTTATCCACGTCAGCGACTTAGGGCCAGTTCGCCTCAAGCGTGCGGCGGGGGCTATCACTGAGCTACTGACACCCCAGCAAAAAGCCCTAGTCCAGGTTATGAAAGAGCCGACCGGGAACAAAGGGCCACGTTTAACGGGGAATATCTCCCTGCCGGGGCGTTATCTGGTGCTGATGCCTTCTGGCAAAGGGGTGAATCTCTCTCGACGAATTCGCAGCGAAGACGAGCGCAATCGACTACGCGCCCTCGGCATTTTAGTCAAGCCTGCCGGAATGGGCTTGCTGGTTCGAACAGAAGCAGAAGATGTGCCGGAAGAAGCCCTCATTGAAGATCTCGACCTGCTACAAAAGCAGTGGGAGTCTGTGCAAGAACAGGCTAACTCTTCCCGTGCGCCGTCCCTGCTGAATCGAGATGATGACTTTGTTCAGCGGGTTTTGCGTGATGTTTATAACGACGACGTTAATCGCATCGTCATTGATTCGGGGGCCGGTCTAAAGCGCGTTAAGCAACACCTGATGTCCTGGAATGCCAGTCGTCTACCCCAAGGCGTTCTGGTAGATCAGCACCAAGATGCAACGCCCATTCTTGAATACTTCCGAGTGAGTGCAGCCATTCGAGAGGCGCTCAAGCCTAGGGTTGATTTGCCTTCTGGAGGGTATATCATCATCGAACGCACCGAAGCTCTTACCGTCGTAGATGTTAACTCTGGCTCTTTTACTCGATCTGCCACGGCGCGCGAAACCGTCCTGTGGACCAATTGTGAAGCCGCCACTGAGATCGCCCGCCAACTCCGCTTGAGAAATATTGCTGGGGTGATCATTATTGACTTCATTGATATGGACTCGCGACGGGACCAGCTTCATGTGTTGGAGCACTTCAACAAAGCGATTAAGCCGGATAAGTCCCGTCCCCAAATTGCTCAACTCACTGAGCTGGGATTGGTGGAGCTAACCCGGAAACGTCAGGGTCAAAATATCTATGAGCTATTTGGTCAACCCTGCCCCACCTGTGGTGGCCTCGGCCATCTGGCCCATCTCCCTGGTTCTGACCCTGAAGATGTGGGCGAATCAGTTGAGAGATCAACTCCCAGACGATCCGTGAGCCGGTCTGCCCCGACCCTACCTATTGCAGCGCCCAGTCTTGATCCCGCTAGAGACGAAGAGCTAGATTTAACGAATCATCCCAGCTACCAAGAGCGAGGAACTCGCAAGCGACGGCGACGTGCTCGCTTGGGTGATAGCTTGTCTCGCGCCTCTCGAATACTGAAGACGGGATCTGCCCCCGATCCAGAGAAAAGCACGCCTAAGCCCGTTGAGTCCAATGGCGTTGCGCCACCTACCAAAACCGGAACGGAGCGCTCTAAACCCAGCCGTGCTGATCAGCAGAAGAAGCAAGTTGAAAAATTACCTCCTGAGCTGATTAGCGTCACGATGACACTAGAGGAGCAGCTCGTCTACGGTTTTATGGGAATCTCGCCTTTAGTTCTCTACGACGGAACGGTTAACAATCCCAAGTCAGCGCTCATTGAGGTCTGTTTGCCCGGCGAAGCGAAAAAAGTACGCACAGTCGTGACCGCCAAGGTAGAGCAGCCTTCCTTCTCAACCGACGATGCAGAACTACCAGAAGGGGCCGAAACAGCAGAGCCGACCGATGGTGATATCCTACCTGTGGTGAGGCGCAGAAAATCAGTTGCTCAGCCTGTTAAAGTCGCCGATGTTGCCCCGGTTAAAGTCGTCAGCGTTCCTGCCGTAGTCCTGTCTCAGGAAGCGCCCTCTATCGACGTGCTTCCCTCTCAAGAGGAACCTGAACAGGTAGAAGAGCCGACAGAAGCGACACCAAAGCGTCGCCGTCGGCGCAGATCGTCTAGTAGCGCCGAGCAGCTTTCCCTAGAGACAGATAGCTAGTTCTCTTTACCAAACGATGACGGCGGGATAGGGGGCTGCGACCAACGGCATCGCTAGGTATGCATCAATTTGTAACGAGCTATTGAGGATTTTTGTGGTTTTACGACAAATTTCTAGTTCAGTCATAGAATCCTTGGAGAGCAGGTTTAGCACCAATTACGGGCTTTTTTTGTATTTTTGCAGGATTTGTTGAGACTGACGAGGTTTGCTTTAGCAATTTATAGCCAAGACCAAGGGGCGGAGCCTGTGCTAAGCTTCGTCTGCGGCTTTTAGAGAGGCCCAGATGGTCCAGTTTCAAATTCAGTCGGATAGTGATATCCCGGCGTCTACTCAGCTTTTTAATCAGGTCTGTTTTGCAATCGCATCACGGCAGTTCTCGCCCGGTTATCGGCTTCCCAGTACGCGCCAGTTAGCCATGCAAACAGGGCTACATCGAAATACGATTAGCAAGGTCTACGAACGTCTCGAAGATGCTGGATTTGTCGAGGCCCAGATGGGGTCTGGCATCTATGTCCGAGCCTTGGGGCAAGAGTCAACGCCGCTCAAGACAAAGGAGGTTAACGTTCCTGTAGAAGAACTCATTGAGCAGAGTCTAGACGGCTTCTTGCACCAGGGTTATTCCCTTAACGACGTCAAAAAGTTGATGCTGGCGGCTATTAAAGAACGGTTGCGGGCCAGCTCTCAGCTAATTGTGACCGTACCACAGCATGATTTAGGGGCAGGCGAAATTATTGTCCAAGAGCTGCACAAAGCCCTCTCAACACCCATTCAGCTTGTTCCCTTAGAAGAGCTAGATGCAACCCTCAAAAAGCGGTCCGCTGCCACCATTGTCACGGTTCGTTATTTTGCTAAAGAAGCCCACGATATTCTTGAAGCCCATCAAGATGACGATCCCAAGGCGTTTCGGGTCATTCCCATTGATATCTATAACTACAGCGATGAATTAGAGCTGATTAAGAGTCTGCCTAAAGAGGGGCGACTGGGCTTAGTGAGCCTTAGCTCTGGCACGTTAGGGGTGGCAGAGGTGATGATTTCAAGCCTGAGAGGGGACGAACTCTACGTGATGACCGCTCAATGTCATGACGCCCATCGACTGAATGCCTTGATTCGTCACTCGCAAACCATCATTAGCGATCTTGCCAGCCGCGAAACATTGCAGGCCGCGATTAGAG
>JBAUJD010000788.1:0-1833 GCA_049683515.1 Thermosynechococcaceae cyanobacterium
CCCAAAATTCAATCTGCTAGATCTGAGTCAGCCAGAAAGCGCGATCGCTCTCAACCTCATTCTTCTGCTGATGGGCTGGCTGTCGTTCAAAACCTATCGGCCCTATGACCTTCGTGCAGTGCGGCAATACAGACAGAATCGTCTGCACAGTGATAGCCAGCTAACAAGGCCCGATTGACTTCCACCACATGGTGAGAAAATTGATGATCGGCTGTTTTGGCATCGGGTAGCCGATCAGCGTCAGCTTGATGGACAATGACAGCCCCTGATCCGACATATTTCCCTGGCGGGATCTCCACATCTTGGATCAGTGCATGCATCATCACCACGCAATGATCACCCACCTTGGCATTAAACACCGTTGATCGAAAGCCAATGAAACAGTCATTGCCAATATAGACAGGTCCGTGAATCAAGGCCATGTGGGTAATGCAGGTATTTTCGCCAATCCAGACCGAATAGGGCTGATGGTCATCGCCTCTGACCCGTCCCTGTTCTAGGCCATGAATCACCACACCATCCTGAATATTGGTGTTAGCACCGATATAAAAGGGCATTCCCTCATCGGCCCGAATTGAAGTGCCCGGTGCAATCAACACCTGTTGACCCAAACGAACGTCCCCGATCAAGCTTGATGAGGGATGCACGTAAGCTGACGAATCCATTTGGGGTTGGTCTAGTCCTTGATCCCAAGGTGTCGGGGGCGAAGGCTGCTGGCGTAGGGGCATTTTTTACTCCACAGGTTTAAATTCAAGTGAACCCATCAAAGCTGTGTCGGATTGGGGGCATCCTCATAGACAATTTGGGGGTCAAAGGTTTTTGCGGTTTCTGTAAAAGTCAATGTAATGGGAGATTGTTCCTTCACCGCCCCCAAGGGAATTTGACGATAAAAACAAGACCGATACCCCACATGACAACTGGCTCCAGAGCCTGCAACCGATACGCGCATCCAAAGGCAGTCTTGGTCATCATCAATCAGCAGTTGCTGGACGTATTGAATCAGGCCACTGGTCGCGCCTTTGTGCCAGAGGGTCTGACGACTGCGGCTGTAGTAATGAGCCTCTCCAGTTTCAATCGTTTTCATCAAAGCGGCCTGATTCATATAGGCATGCATCAAGAGTTCGCCCGTCTGGTCATCGGTGGTCACAACGGGAACTAAACCCTCTTGATTAAATTTGGGCGCGAGGGACGTGCCTTCTTCGACCGCCTCGACAGAGATGCGATCTGCAAATAGAGTCGTCATGGTAAGCCTCGGTGATCACGATGGATGGAAACAGATACAGCTTTCATCAGTTCTTCTGATCTAAATCTGCTGTTTAAGGTCAAGGGCAACCTGCATTTTTTCGCACAGATCACAGAGCGTTAACGGTCCCTGATCTCCTGCCTGTCGGGTGCGAATACTGAGGGTCTGGTTTTCTACTTCCCGCTTACCCACCACCGCTACAACGGGAATTTTTTCTAGGGCAGCCAAACGAATTTGTTTCCCCAGACGCTCGCCGCTCCTATCGATTTCAGCTCGCCAGCCTTTCTGCGTCAACTGGTTTAAGACCTCAAGGGCATACTCTTGCTGGGCATCACTGACGGTTAACAACCGAATCTGCATCGGCGCTAACCACAGCGGAAAATCCCCGGCATAGTTCTCGATCAAGATGCCAAAAAATCGTTCTAGAGATCCAAAAATGGCCCGATGAATCATAATGGGGCGCTGCCGTGACCCATCTGCGGCCACGTATTCCATCTCAAAGCGCTCCGGCAGGTTGAAATCGACCTGAATGGTGGAACATTGCCACAGCCGCCCGATCGCATCTCGAATCTTCAGATCGATCTTGGGTC
>JBAUJD010000789.1:0-12494 GCA_049683515.1 Thermosynechococcaceae cyanobacterium
CAATAGGGACTTTATAGGTCAAAGCAGCTCGTCGAATTTGCCGACCATCAACAAGCGCCTCGCTCCCAGAAGGCGTATTCAAGATAAGCTGCACCTCCTGATTTTTGATCGCATCTAAAACGTGAGGACGCCCCTCATGGAGCTTGTAAACCAGCTCGACGGCAAGATCATGCTCTTGCAGGGCTTGACGAGTACCTGAGGTTGCGATCGCCTTAAAGCCTAGGCCAATCAGTTCCTTCACAATCGGGACCACGGCTTGCTTGTCGCGATCGCTCATCGAAACAAACACCGTTCCCCCCGAAGGCAAAGGCTGATTGGCAGAAAGCTGAGATTTAGCGAAGGCAGTGCCAAAATCAATATCCATGCCCATCGCCTCACCCGTAGAGCGCATCTCTGGCCCCAAGATGGTGTCGGTGCCGGGAAATTTCGCAAAGGGCAACACCGCTTCTTTAACCGAAATATAGTCCGGGATGCGCTCTTCAGTGACGCCTAGCTCCGCTAAGGTCTGCCCCGCCATCACCCGCGAGGCAATCTGAGCCAACGGACGACCAATGGCTTTAGAGACAAAGGGAACCGTACGCGAAGCCCTGGGATTAGCTTCAATAATGTAGAGCTGCTCTCCCTGCACCGCGATCTGTAGATTCATGAGGCCCACCACTTTTAGCTGTTTGGCAAGCTGAACAGTCCAGGTGCGAATTGTGTCTAGAACCTGATCGCTCAACGAAACGGTGGGAAGAGAGCAGGCCGAGTCTCCAGAGTGAATGCCTGCTTCTTCGATGTGCTCCATGATGCCGCCGATGACGACGTTGCCTTGGTGATCTGCAATTGCATCGACATCAATTTCAATGGCGTTTTCTAAAAACTTATCGATCAAAATCGGATGGTCTGGCTCTACCTGGACCGCGTAGGTCATATAGTGATCGAGTTCCTGGTCGGAATAGACAATCTCCATTGCTCGTCCTCCGAGGACATAGCTGGGGCGCACCACCACCGGGTACTGAATGCGCTGGGCGATGGCCTTGGCCTCTCCACTACTGCGGGCGATACCGTTGGGCGGTTGCGGGATCTCCAGCTCTCGCAGAACTTTCTCAAACCGCTCTCTGTCTTCCGCCATATCAATCGAGTCAGGCGAGGTGCCCCAGATTTTTGTTTTGGGCCGGTCTTTTAAATACTCCTGCAGCGGCACCGCCAGCTTCAGCGGGGTCTGCCCACCAAACTGAATAATGATGCCCTCTGGCTGCTCGGCTTCGAGAATATTAAGCACATCCTCTTTGGTGAGGGGTTCAAAATAGAGGCGATCGCTGGTGTCATAGTCGGTCGAGACTGTTTCGGGATTGGAGTTGACCATAATGGTTTCAAATCCATCATCCCGCAGCGCATAGGAGGCATGGCAACAGCAGTAGTCAAACTCAATCCCTTGCCCAATCCGGTTCGGACCAGAGCCAAGAATCATCACTTTGCGCCGCTCTGAGGGCAGCACCTCAGTTTCATGCTCGTAGGTGGAATAGTAATAGGGCGTAAACGCTTCAAACTCCGCCGCACAGGTATCAACGGTTTTGTAGGCCGGTACAATACCCAAACCCTTCCGGTATCGACGCACCTCATCTTCAGTGGTCTTAGTGGCGTAGGCAATCTGATAGTCACTAAAGCCCTGCTGCTTAATCTCCCAGAGCAGATCGGCATTCAACTCCTTAAGGGGAGTGCGCTTCAGAACTTTTTCAGTACTCAGTAAATCTTGAAACTGCCACAGAAACCAGGGATCAATGCCGGTGATTTCATAGATCTCTTCTACCGTCATCTTCATGAGCAGCGCATGCCGCACGGTGAAAATGCGATCGGGATTAGGGGTCCGCAGACCACCCCGAATGTGCTCTAGGCTGGGGAGCAGTTCTTCACGCTGTCCCTTCGCTAGGCCTTTGCCATCGCAACCCCAGCCAAATCGGCCTGTTTCTAGCGATCGCAACGCCTTTTGAAACGACTCTTTGAAGGTGCGACCAATCGCCATCGCCTCCCCCACCGATTTCATTTGGGTGGTGAGGACCGGCTGCGACCCCGGAAACTTCTCGAAGGCAAATCGAGGAATCTTGGTGACCACATAGTCAATGGTGGGTTCAAAACTGGCGGGGGTTTTCTGGGTAATATCGTTAGGGATTTCGTTGAGGGTATAGCCCACCGCTAACTTGGCGGCAAACTTAGCAATGGGGAACCCCGTCGCCTTAGAGGCTAGCGCTGAAGATCGAGACACCCGTGGGTTCATCTCAATCACCACCATCTGACCATCGACAGGATTGATCGCAAACTGAATGTTAGAGCCGCCGGTTTCAACCCCAATCTCGCGAATAATCTTGATCGAGGCATCCCGCAGGCGCTGGTACTCTTTATCGGTCAAGGTTTGAGCGGGGGCTACCGTAATCGAGTCACCAGTATGCACCCCCATCGGGTCAATGTTTTCAATGGAGCAGACAATGACGACGTTATCAGCTAGATCGCGCATCACCTCTAGCTCATATTCTTTCCAGCCGATTAAAGACTTCTCCACCAAAATTTGAGAGACCGGACTAGCATCAAGGCCCGACTGGGCAATGTCTTCGTATTCTTCTTGGTTATAGGCTATGCCGCCCCCCGTCCCGCCCAGGGTGAAGGCCGGTCGCACAATCAGCGGATAGGTACCAATCTGCTGGGCAATCTCCTTAGCCTCTGCCATGGTCTCGGCGAGACCCGATGGACAGACCCCGATCTTGATGCGTTCCATCGCCTCTTTAAACAGCCTGCGGTCTTCCGCCATTTCAATGGCGGGGAGCTTGGCTCCGATTAGCTCAACACCATATTTCTCTAACACTCCGCTTTTCGCCAGGGTCACCGCCAGATTTAAGGCCGTTTGTCCCCCCATCGTGGGCAGGAGGGCATCGGGCTTCTCTTTGGCAATCACCTTCTCGACGAGTTCCGGCGTCAGCGGCTCAATGTAAATACGGTCCGCCGTGTCGGGATCGGTCATGATGGTGGCCGGGTTAGAGTTAATCAACACCACTTCATAGCCTTCATCCCGCAAGGCTTTGCACGCTTGAGTGCCGGAATAGTCAAACTCACAGGCTTGGCCGATCACGATGGGACCGGATCCAATCAGCAGAATTTTGTGGAGATCGTCACGACGGGGCATAGCACAAACTTAGAAGGACTGGGGTATGAAATTAAACCGTTTATCTAATAAATTTCAGTGATTTATGCCAAGATATTTTGTTTCTCCTATGGATTGTGACATCCTCTGACTCTAAGGGCTAGCAGTAATTTGAGAGAATCCAAATGTGGTATCCATTGAGACGGAGATAGGCCGCGAGATCGCTCCTAGATCTGGCACTTTTCTGGTGTTCATTGCTGCTTCATTGGTTGATTTAGATTAATCACCTCAGTACCCCAGTCAAAGGCACGAATCTTAAGCTTTCCTGAAATGTTACAGATTGCAACGGTATAATGAGAGCCGGAGTGGCGGCAGCGATGCAGCCCTATCCATTGAACATGACGTCCTGCAAGGATTATTGAGTTTATGCGAGTTGCGATCGCCGGTGGTGGCCTAGCCGGATTAGCCTGTGCCAAATATTTAGTCGATCACGGTCATACCCCTATCGTCTACGAGCGTCGGGATGTGCTCGGTGGCCTGGTGGCGGCCTGGAAAGATGAAGATGGAGATTGGTACGAAACGGGCCTGCACATTTTCTTTGGTGCCTACCCCAACATGCTGCAGCTCTTTAAAGAACTCGGCATCGAAGATCGGCTGCAGTGGAAACAGCACACCATGATTTTTAACCAGCCCGATAAACCTGGCACCTATTCCCGCTTCGACTTCCCCAACGTGGCTGCACCTTGGAATGGCTTGGCTGCGATCGCCCGCAACAATGACATGCTCTCTTGGCCCGAAAAAGTCCGTCTCGGTGTCGGCCTCGTCCCCGCCATGATTAAGGGACAAGACTACGCCGAAGAAATGGACCAATACTCCTGGACCGAATGGTGCGATCAACACGGCATCCCTGAGAACGTCACCAATCAGCTTTTTCTAGCAGCCTCTAAGTCGCTGAACTTCATTAACCCCGAAGAGATCACGGCTACTGTCATGTTCTCGGCCTTTTACCACTTCATGCAAGAGCAGCACGGCTCTCGCGTCGCCTTCTTAGACGGTGCCCCCCCTGAGCGTCTGTGTCAGCCCATGGTGGACTACATTACCGAGCGCGGCGGCGAGATTCACCTCAACGCGCCCCTCAAAGAGATTCGTCTCAAGGACGATGACACGGTGAGCAGCTTTTTGATGCGGGGTCATGAAGGCGCAGAGGACTACGAGGTCAACGCCGATGCCTACGTCTCCGCAATGGCCGTAGACCCCCTCAAGGCCATGTTGCCCGACCCTTGGAAAACGCTGGGTTGCTTTGAGAAAATGCAGGGGCTTGAAGGGGTGCCGGTGATCAACATTCACCTCTGGTTTGATCGCAAGCTCACCGACATTGATAACCTGCTGTTCTCTCGGTCTCCGCTACTTAGCGTCTACGCCGACATGAGCAATACCTGCCGTGAATACGCTGACCCCAGCAAGTCAATGCTAGAGCTGGTCTTAGCGCCCGCAAAAGACTGGATCTCTAAACCAGAAGAGGAGATTTTAGCCGCCACGATGGAGGAACTAAAAAATCTGTTCCCCAGTCACTTTAGTGGCGAGAACCCAGCCCAACTGCTGAAATACAAAATTGTAATCACGCCTCGCTCTGTCTACAAAGCCGTGCCCGGTTCTCAGAAATGCAGACCCGATCAGACGACTCCGATTGCCAACTTCTTTTTAGCCGGTAGCTACACCATGCAAGAGTACCTCGGCAGTATGGAGGGCGCAGTGCTTTCTGGTAAGCTAGCAGCACAGGCGATCGCGACCTCTCCTCTGTTAGACCCTAATGCTGACCGCGCAGAATCGACTCAATCGTTGTCTAATTCCCCATCACTGACGCATGCTACAACTGCCTGAAACGCCACGACGCCAGGAGATTAAACCCCTGTTGTCATTAGAGGACGCCTACGAGCAGTGTCGTCAGGTGACGGCGGACTATGCCAAGACTTTTTATCTGAGCACCAAGCTGATGACCCCCGAGAAGCAGCGGGGAATCTGGGCTATTTACGTTTGGTGCCGACAAACCGACGAGCTAATGGATGGTCCAGCAGCAGCCCATTTGTCACCGGAGGAGCTGGCTGCAACCTTAGATCAGTGGGAAACACAGCTAGAGTCTGTCTTTGGTGGTAAGCCTACTAAAGACGTAGATCTCGCGCTGCAGGATACGATTGAGCGTTTTAACCTCGACATTCAGCCGTTTCGGGACATGATCGAAGGCCAGCGCATGGACCTAGATCGCCATCGCTACTGCACCTTTAATGAACTGCATCTCTATTGCTATCGCGTTGCGGGAACCGTGGGATTGATGACGGCACCCGTGATGGGGCTAGAACGCTTTTGCGATCGCCTCCAGCCCCCTTGGGCAAGTCCTGAAGTCACACCCGGCAGTCCCATTGATAAGGCCGTTGCCTTGGGCGTCGCCAACCAGCTCACCAATATTCTTAGAGACGTAGGGGAAGACGCTCAGCGAGGCCGTATCTATCTACCGCTAGAGGATTTTGAGCGCTTTGGATATAGTGAGCAAGACCTTTTCAACGGTGTCATTAACGATCGATGGCGGGCGCTGATGCAGTTCCAGATTCAGCGAGCGCGTCAGTTTTTTGTTCAGGCTGAATCTGGCATTCGATCCTTAGAGAAAAATGCCCGCTGGCCGGTGTGGGCTGCGCTCGTTCTATACCGACAAATTTTAGATGTGATTGAGCAGAATCAATACGACGTCTTCAGCAAGCGAGCTTATGTTCCCACGCGCAAAAAGCTCCTGTCTCTCCCCAAAGCCTGGATCAAGTCTCTGTAGCTAGAGATTTAGAAATTCAACCCAACCGAGACGAGCCTTCAAGCCCCATCGAGCCGAAGCTTTAGGACTGGCATCGACCGATTACGGCGTCTCCATCCAGTCATAGATTTTGTTGAGCTGGTCAAGGGTAATCACACCGTATTGCCACAACACAATAGGCAGAGGGCCAGGATCTTGATCCATGTGACGAAGCGCTAAACCGATAGAATCACTGGGCAACGCTAGCTCTTCTTTCAAAAAAGTCAGCAATCGATTGCCTGTCTTTGGTCCCATTTCAATTATTCCCCCGATCAAACCGTTGATCACGCTTACCAGACTCTATCTCGACTTCCCCTATCAGGCATCCCAAAAGCTAAGACGTATACTGCTAGAAGATTTAATATGAGCTTAACTGGACGATGTCAGTGGAGCATAGCACAGGCAGCCTAGAAGAGTAACAGATATTTAGAAAACTTTCCATATCCTCACAAGACCTGTTTTTGATGCGGCTCCACTCAATCAGAGCTGACGATCTGAAGCAAGCAATCAACCGTCGCTAAAACGTACCGGTGGACTGGCTGGAATAAACACGACCACTCCCCTGCATTGCTCTTAACACCACGGCTGGATCGACAAACTTACCGTTATATTTTAGGGTCCAGTGCAGGTGAGGGCCGGTGGTGCGGCCTGTCATGCCGACTCGGCCAATCCGATCACCGGCTCGAATCGATTGCCCTTCTCGAAGCTCAAGGCCGCTGCCGTTATCGATAATCCGACGGCCACCGCTGGCCGTGGCATAGCCTTTCATGTGGCAGTAAACGTGGGTCCAGGCTCCCGATTGAATCCACACCGACGTGCCGCAGGCTCCAGCACTGGTTACCTTCGTGACCCGACCCGACCACCAACTGCGAATGTAGCTGCCGGTGGGAGCAGCAAAGTCTAATCCACTGTGAAATTCACGGGAGAATCCACCGGTTGCAGAGCGGCGATACCCAAAGGCTGAGGTATATCTTTGAAAATTTTCAACGGGGAAAGAACCATTACCCCAAACGACAGCGTTGCTAGCCGCAATTTCATTGTCGAGGATCGGTTCCGCTTGGGAGAGGGTCGGATACAGTCCTAGGGCTAGTAAGCCAGCACTGATCATGGACCAGTAACGATTTCGTTTCACAGTAGACTTCCTCAACACGTATGACCAATAATTTCCCCCCGCCACCATGATCAAATCCATGAAGGCAGTGAATCGAATAAAACCTGCGTTCCCTTATAGCCTTATCAGCGATGTCTGTCAATAGCTCTCGTTTCAAACATCAGAGAGTTCTCGAAAACAAGGCAAGCAAAGTACCCCCTAACCGAAATGTCTAGAGAGACTCAATTTTTGACTGGAGGGGCAACCAAAAAGGTCTTAAAACGGACAAAGTTAGGTTTGCCACGCGCTCAGTATAGACCGTGGAGGTCAAAAAGCGATCGCGCCCCCAATATTCGCCATCCCCACGCATTCCCAGCCCCTACCCCAATCCCAAGTCAGTGACTGCCCCTAGACTACTGGAGGAGACGAGTTTTGCGTACTTTGCGAGTATGCCTCGGGTATAGCGCGGCGGCGGCGGCGTCCAGGCGGCACGGCGCTCTGCCAGCTCTGCCTCTGGCACATGCAGTTCTAGCTGACGGGCTTGGGCATCAATGGTGATCGAGTCCCCTTCATGGACAAGGGCAATGGTGCCTCCCACTGCCGCTTCGGGGGCCACATGTCCCACCACTCGACCATAGGAGCCACCGGAAAAGCGTCCATCGGTAATTAAGCCAACGGAGTCGCCGAGACCGGCCCCAATAATGGCAGAGGTGGGAGCCAGCATCTCTCGCATGCCAGGACCACCCTTTGGCCCTTCGTAGCGCACCACCACCACATCGCCCGATTGAATTTTGCCCGCCAAAATGGTGTCTAGACATTCTTCTTCAGATTCAAAGACACGGGCAGGCCCGGTAATCTTCGGCATCTTAACGCCAGTGATTTTGGCAACTGCCCCTTCTGTGGCAAGGTTCCCTTTCAAGATGGCAAGGTGTCCCTGGGCATACATGGGGTTCTCCCAGGGGCGAATCACGTCTTGTTCACTGGAGGGCGTCTCTGGGATATCGGCCAGAACTTCGGCAACGGTCTGCCCCGTAATGGTGAGGGCATCGCCGTGAAGTAAGTCATGGGCCAAGAGCATTTTCATCACCTGCGGGATGCCCCCTGCTTGGTGCAGATCGGTGGCAACGTAGCGTCCTGAGGGCTTCAGGTCACAGAGAACCGGAACCTTGGCGCGAATGGTTTCAAAGTCATCGAGGGTGAGGGGTGCCTCAGCGGTGCTGGCAATGGCGAGTAAATGCAGCACCGCATTGGTGGAGCCGCCGATCGCCATGATGGTTGCGATCGCATTTTCAAACGCTTTCCGGGTCAAGATCTGGCGAGGCAAAATCTGTTTTTTGATGGCTTCGACCAGAACCGCCGCCGACTGTTCAGCGCTATCTGCCTTTTCGGCATCCTCCGCTGCCATCGTTGAAGAGTACATCAAACTCATTCCCATCGCCTCAAAGGCAGATGACATGGTGTTCGCGGTAAACATACCGCCACAGGAGCCTGCCCCTGGACAGGCTTTCGTTTCAATGGCCTTGAGTTCTTCGTCGCTGATGCGACCGGCACTATGCTCACCCACTGCTTCAAAGGCGCTCACCACCGTTAGATCTTGCCCATTATGATGTCCCGGCTTGATGGTGCCGCCATAGACAAAAATGGCGGGGATGTTCATGCGGGCCATGGCAATCATGGCCCCCGGCATATTTTTATCGCAACCACCAATCGCCAGCACGCCATCCATGCTCTGACCCATACAGGCTGTTTCAATCGAATCTGCAATCACATCACGAGACACCAGAGAATATTTCATCCCCTCAGTGCCCATGGAAATGCCGTCGCTGATGGTGATCGTGCCAAACATTTGCGGCATAGAGCCTGCAGTCTTAAGACCCGACTCTGCTCGGAGCGCCAGCTCGTTCAGCCCCATATTGCAAGGGGTAATGGTGCTGTAGCCGTTGGCTAGGCCGACAATGGGTTTCTCAAAGTCAGCATCGCCAAACCCGGTTGCCCGCAGCATGGCGCGATTCGGTGCGCGCTGAACACCCTGAGTAACAGCTTTACTTTTGCGATTGTCAGACATGGGAACGATCCGTGCAAGCGATGAACAAAAAGAAGAGCGAATATAGGCTCTAATGAAGCTAATATCGGAACCTAGCATGAGCCAGTCTCGTCACTGATCGTACTTTGTTTCGGGATCACTTACATCTCTTTCGGGTGTTGCATCAAGCGCTATGGTCCATCAACAAAATCATTCATTCGCAGGTTCACAGAAACTCCCAGAGAAACCGTGGCGGTCAGAGATTTCTAGAACCCTCTTGGTGAGCCTATTCTTAGCCTTCGGGATTCGCACCTTCGTCGCTGAAGCACGCTATGTTCCCACTGGCTCCATGCAGCCCACGATTGAAATCAATGATCGACTGATTGTAGACAAGATTAGCTATCGCCTCAGCCCACCCTCCCGCGCAGACATTATTGTCTTTAAACCCACCGCTGCCCTGCGGGCGCAGGGCTATACCGATACCTTTGTTAAGCGCGTGGTCGGTTTACCTGGCGATCGCGTTGAAATCAAAGAGGGAGCCATCTTTATCAATGGCAAACATCTGCAGGAACCCTATGTCAACGGTGACCAAACCTTTACCAATCTTTGCCACAGCGGCCAACAGAATCCGGCTGCGGCCTTCTTAGATCACCCCCAAGCCATCCCCAAAGATCACTACCTTGTTTTGGGAGATAATCGGCATAACAGTCTCGATGGTCGTTGTTGGGGACTGGTCTCAAGATATGAGTTGGTGGGGAAGGCCATTCTACGCTACTGGCCGCTCAATCGGCTGTCTGCCCTTTAGTATCAACGTTTTCGTCTGACTCAGGCCTTGGCAGACTCTCAGTCCAAGACGTCTCTTCTACTTCAGGGATTGTGCTATAAATCAACAGACTGGGAAAACTAAGCTCAAAAGACGGTACTCCATTCATTACGCAATTCATTAATGTCTAATCATAGCCAGCAACAGCCCACCCCTCCGACGCCACAAACGATCAACGAAACAGAAGAATCTTGGTGGGTAGAGGCAGTCAAGACTGTTGGTCTGAGTCTACTGTTAGCCTTTGGAATTCGAACCTTCGTTGCAGAAGCCCGATATATTCCGTCGGGTTCGATGGAGCCGACGCTGCAAATTAACGATCGCCTCATTATCGATAAAGTCAGCTACGACTTTCGCAAGCCGATCCGTGGCGACATTGTTGTCTTCAATCCGACCAAAACGCTTCAAGAGCAAGACTTTAAAGATGCCTTTATTAAGCGAATTGTGGGCCTCCCTGGTGATCGTGTCGAAGTCAAGGACGGCAAAGTCTGGATCAATGACCGTCCCCTTCAAGAACTGTACGTTGCCAACGGAGAAAGTACGGTCGTCGAGAGTCAATGTAGCTTTGCGGCAGACAAGTCTATCCCTGCCTTTCTAAAAGAACCCCAAACGATTCCTGCGGGTAGTTACCTTGCCCTCGGCGATAACCGCGAGAATAGCTACGATGGCCGCTGTTGGGGACTGGTTTCGACTGATTTTATTGTGGGCCGAGCGGTTTTTCGGTTCTGGCCTCTCCACCGCATCGGCACGATCCCTGAACCGAAGATCTCAGATTCAGAGCAGAACTAAAAGAAACTCCCCCAACTTCAGAATCTAATCTGCTATGCGTCGGTACCTGTTTTTTGCTGAAGCTCTTCTAAACGAGCCAGAATCTCTTCGCTGTGAACAGAAGGTCTAACCTTGACGTAGGTTTCGCGCAGAACTCCCTCTGGATCGACAATGAAAGAATGGCGCATGGAGAAAAAGTTCATCCAAGATCCATAGGCTTTGCTGGCACTGCCTTCTTCGTCAGCTAGTAAAGGAAATCTTAGCCCTTCAGAATCGCAAAACTCGGCGTGACTGTCTACCGAATCAACGCTAATACCAATAATTTGGGTGTTTTTCGCTTGATACTTGGGTAGATCTCGCTGAAAGCGCTGCGCTTCAATGGTGCAACCTGATGTGAAATCCTTGGGATAGAAGTAGACCACTACCCACTGGCCTCGATAATCAGATAGGGCCACGTCACCATCGCCACTATTGGTCGGTAGAGAGAACTCAGGGGCGGGTTCATTCACCGAGGGCAATACGCCGCCCATTGCTAGAGCCGGTGCTGAAAAATTGGATCCTATGATCAGCCCCAGTGACAGAACGATTGCAAACAAATAACGAAGTGACTTCATGGAATATGGATAAACTGACGACTTCGTATAGCTTTACATATCCCTGTTGGAGTCTGCTGTGGACAGACTTGTGAGTACGCAGCGTTTCGCCCTGCATTGGCCCCCTAAATCCCCCACTCGTGGGGGACTTTGAATCCTGACTCTCGCTGGATTCTGAAGAAGAATATACCAAGCATTGTGCCTGTATTATCAATGTATCTTTACCCTGGCCGGCCTGCACTGAGTCCCCATCGTGCAAGCTCTTTGAGAACCATAGGGCTTGAAGTCCCCCAGAATGGGGGATTTAGGGGGCGAGTGCAACGTGAATTGAGATTGATTAGATACCTCGTGTATCGAGAAGTAAGTCAATTAGCGCTTTATTGATGCTGCTATCTCTTTGTTTTGCTCCTGAGTCCATTTGCATACCGCTCTGGCAAGCTTGGTCCCGACTTCCGCCGATTCTTGTGCTTTTTGCAAAAACTGCTCAATAGGTTGATGGGATTGGCCTGGTTCTGATTTAACAATGGCGTGTACGATTTCATTCCGAAGGCATCGCCATGTATCAACTTCGCTGATTAAGTCCGTGTACTCACCGAACGGCAGGCCGCTTGGAAGTTCAGACTTCCATTTTTTTGTCAGCGTATAAAGTCCATGCCGTCCTTCTGACAATGGGATAGATGTTGTGGGGCGAGACAGATAGCTAATCAGACGATCAGAAATGATGCTTTCTTCGATAGTGACAGCCTCTAAGAAGAAGCCGTTCTCTATTGCTAAGCTGATGCGTGCCCAAGCTTCTTTATAGGACTCATACTTTTCTGCATTTCCCGAAACTTGTTTCTGAGATTTGGAACTTTTTCTCGCTGACATCAGCTCACTTCCATGAATTTGCTGAGTTTAGAGTTCCCTCAAAAGTATGAAAGTGAACAGCCTCCTCTCGTTGAGTTGAGGCTGTTTTGCAGTTCGGAGAAGGTACTAAGAAGCGGGGCTAATAGCTCCCATCACTCTTTTGCTAGAACTTGTTAAGTCAACGTGAGTTCTGGTTAAGCTTCGGGCAGCAAATACTCATCGAGAGATAGTGCAGGCTTTTTCGGCTGGTGGCAGTAGGCAATCAAGCCACAAACGACATTGACCAAAAAATTGATGGGACTACGATGGCGCGAATGCTCAATCTGCGAGATGTTTTTGAGTTGGTCAATAATCGTCTCAATTATCGACCGCTTACGGGTCAGAATCTTGTCCATAAAGGGAA
>JBAUJD010000790.1:0-1805 GCA_049683515.1 Thermosynechococcaceae cyanobacterium
GATTGAAGTGTCTCCGCTGCACTTTGATACCGCTCTCTAAAGTGGTACCACGTCATCTTTTCCAAGACCTGTTTAAGTTCTGGACTAGCTTGAACTAGATGCTTCCAGACAATCTCACCTGTATCTATATCATCCTCTAACTGGTTGGGCATTTTCCCCGTTAACGCCTGAATGCAAATAATGCCTAATGCATAGAGGTCGCTGCTGGGTCTAGGTTTTCCCTGACCTTGCTCCGAAGACATATAGCCCCGTGTCCCAATAACGGTACCTGTCGCGAGGGTAGGATGAACAGTCTGTCCTACTTTTAATTGGACATCTTTGACCGCCCCAAAATCAATCAAGACAAGCTTATTGTCTTGATCTCGTCGAATGATATTAGGGGGCTTAATGTCTCGGTGAATAGTGCCAGCCTTATGAATAAAATCCAAGACAGGCAATAGATCGAGTAAAAGTTGAATAACCTGTTGTTCCGACCAAACCTGCCCTGGTTGCAGCTCTTCGTCTAGCGTATTACCAGCAATATATTGCTGGACCAAAAATAACTCGTCACCTTCCGGAAAATAAGCTAAAAGATTAGGAATTTGTTCGTGACGACCGAGCTGATCTAGCTTTTTAGCTTCTTGGTCAAATAGTTCCTTAGCTTTAGCTAATTGCTCAGGTAAATTAGACAGTGGTTTCAGATGCTTCACCACACAAACTGGATTCCCAGGGATATGTGTATCTTCCGCCAAGAAAGTTTCCCCAAAGCCACCTGAACCCAGTACTTGAGTTATTTGATAACGATTATTTAATATTTTTCCAATCATTGCATCTATTTTATTGGTAGAACTTTGTACTTTTGACAGATATCTTAACAGTCCCTTTTTAACCCCAACTCTGAGATTGTTTGATGGAGGCTCTTTATCGTCTGATGCTGCACTTCAGATTTGAATTGGTGATGCTTTGAACTCATCTCTCTGGTAGGCCAGATTTTTACTGTTTTGGTAAGTCCTATAATTATCCCTTGCCAACGTTTATTGAGCTGTTGTCTCTCAATAATTAGCAATTTATAACTCAATAATAAGATTTACCTGAGTAATACCCATCAAAATCAGAACTTCCACAGCCTGATTTGATTTTCTTCACAACCACATGCCAGCAAACTGCCATCCCCACTAACTCCTAACCTACCCTGAAACCATGAAAAACCCCCTACAACTTGGACTTCTATCATCGAATTAAGCTTCCATAACCGAACTGTCTTGTCTTCGCAACCCGTCACAAAATCCTGACTTTTAGGGCCAACATGCAAACTATTCACCACCACCCGTAACCCTGCAACTGTTTCAATAACCTGACCTGTCTGCAAATCCCACAGCTTTAACGTGCGATCGCTATTCGCCTCCAGAAATTTTGCCCCCTCTGCACAAAACGCCAGTGCTGTGATGCCCATTTTACCGCTCTTTAGAGTTTTTACCAAAACACCCGTGTGCACATTCCAAACTTTAATCGTCTTATCTGCCCCACCACTAATTAAAGAGCACCCATCCGCACTAAACGCCACCGCATTCACCGATAAACTATGTCCCTCCAGCACAAATTGAGGCGTATCACAACCTAATCGCCAAACCCTAATCGTTTTGTCAGCGCTACCGCTGACGAACAGTTCCCCTTTAGGACTAAATGCTACTGCATTCACCGCTAGCTTGTGTCCCTCCAGCGAGTGTAAAATCTGCCCTTTCTCCAGATCCCAGACTTGAATCGTTTTATCAGCACTCCCGCTGATCAACTGTTTCCCATCAACAGAAAAAGCTACGGCCTTAACC
>JBAUJD010000791.1:0-2988 GCA_049683515.1 Thermosynechococcaceae cyanobacterium
GCAACAAAGAAGACCGGGTTAAGCAACAGATGGCACTCCTCAGCCATGCCGACACAAGCTATTGCCACCGAGACTTTGATACCCTGAGCGTTGTCGGCGGACGACCCTTTAGCTGGGGCGGGTCTGAATGGCGATTCACAGACTTCTATAGCGAGTGGTTTGGCGTCCATAATTTTGAAGAATCAGCCCAGCGCATTGAAAACGCGGCTAACGCAGCCGCCCACGACACGCTGATATTCCTCGGTCACAACGGACCCGCAGGACTCGGTAAAGAACCCGAAGACACCTGCGGTAAAGACTGGCGACCCATTGGCGGCGATTACGGTGATCCTGATCTGGCGACTGCGATCTCAGCGATAAAAGCCTGCGGCAAATCTGTTCCCCTGGTTGCCTTTGGACACATGCACCATTCCCTACGCCATACCAAGGAGGTTCTGAGAACTCGCGTTTGCATCGAAGATGGCACGGTTTATCTCAATGCCGCCTGTGTCCCTCGCATTATTGAAACGGAAACCGGAGCGCTGCGCAATTTTTCGGTGGTGACGCTACAGAATCATCAGGTCACTGAGGTTCATTTAGTGTGGGTGGATGCAGAGGATGCGATCGCATCAGCAGAGTGTCTATATAAAACGAATCAGGCGGCTGAGTATTCTGAGATAAGTGGAGTAAGAAAGAGTTGACGGATGCTGCCCCCGTAGTCAATGATAGATATTCACGACTGATTGTCGATGCCAGCGGGACTGGCGGAATTGGTAGACGCGCTAGATTCAGATTCTAGTGTCAGCAATGACTTCCGGGTTCAAGTCCCGGGTTCCGCATCATTTAAAACAACACCATGCTGACAAGTCTGCAAAATCCTTTGGTGAAGCAGATGCGAAAGCTGCAGCGGGCGAAGTACCGAAAACAAGAGGGCGTTTTCTTATTAGAAGGCACCCATCTTTTGCAGGAAGCCATTGCGGTGAACTGGCCGATGGAGGTGGCCTGCTGTACACCGATATGGTGCGAAAAATATCCGCTGTTGTGGCAGCAGCTTCAGGTTCAGGGACGGGCCGAGCAGGTGAGCGCTGATGTCTTGACGGCGATCTCAACGACGAAGACACCGGATGGAGTGGTTGCGATTGCAACCTCAAAAACCACTGCCACTCCCACCATCAAAAGTCTCGGATTAGTCCTAGAAACGATTCAAGACCCCGGTAACCTCGGCACCATCATTCGCACCGCCGCCGCCGCTGGCGCAGAAGGCCTATTGCTCAGCGCTGACACCGTCGATCCAGAGCATCCTAAAGTGCTGCGAGCATCGGCTGGGGCTTGGTTTCATCTCAAAATTGGCATCTGTGACGATCTACAACAGGAGCTGCAGCATTACCAACAGCAAGGCATTCAGCTCGTCGGCACCCGAATAGATGCCGAACAAAGTTACTGGAACTGCAACCTTAAGCAGCCAACACTGATCCTGATTGGCAACGAAGGAGCCGGACTATCGCCGTCACTATCAGACCTTGCAAACACTCACGTCAACATCCCAATCGAGCCAGCTATCGAATCACTCAATGCTGGCATTGCTGCTGCTCTGCTGCTCTATGAAGCTAGACGCCAGCGGGGCTACGCGGCAACCTGATCCTTTTCTTTTTCTTCAATCACTTGAGCCTGGTGCGTGGCTGTGGCCTGTAGGTATTCGTCAAGCTGGGCTTCAATTTGCTCTTGAACCAGCTCGCGATATTGCAAGAAGTGCTCACCTAAAGCACAAATCGATAGATAATGCTGCCAGTTACCCGGCTTATTCTTAACGATGTCAAACAAATAGGTCCAGAACGTCCAGCGCGTTTTTCGCACCACGCCCTGTCGCCAGCAGACAATCGTGAGGGCACGAACCGAGGTCCAGTTGATTTTTCGCAATTTTGTCTTATTCTTCGGCTCTGCCATAATCTTAAACTGGCGATAAACCCGACCCAGATACTTCTGCGGGTCATAGAGCTTCCAGAAGGCTCGCACGTACTCCTGAGCAATGGTCTCCACGGGACGCGTGGGGATAAAGTTCATCAACTTAGTTTGGTTGCCGGTGCCTTCATCATCAAGGAGGCGATTTTCTTTGGCAAGACGAATCGAAAGGGCCGTATTGGGCAGCGCCTGCAGCATACTGAACATCGATAGGCTAATCGAGGTTTCTTCGACAAAGTCAATGATGCGATCGCCTGCCCCTGCCTTCTCACCATCAAAGCCAATAATGAATCCTGCCGTCACCCGGAGGCCACGACTCATGATCGTTTTGACTGATTCTGAAAGCGGGTCGCGGTTATTTTGAAACTTCTGGGTTAGCTCTAGACTGCTGCTGTCTGGTGTTTCAATCCCCAAGAAGACGGCGTTGAAGTTGCACTCCACCATCAAATCAATGAACTCAAGATCTTGGGCCAGATCAACCGAGGCTTCAGTATTAAGGGTGAAGGGGTACTCATGCTCCGCCATCCACACCTTTAGCTCATTAAGCATCAGGCGCACGTTGCGCTTATTGCCAATGAAATTGTCATCGACTAAGAAAATACTGCGTCGCCAGCCCAAGTCATAAAGAGCCTGAAGCTCCGCCAAAAGCTGCTTGGGGTCTTTTGTACGCGGCTTGCGGCCATAGAGCACGATAATGTCGCAGAACTCACACTGAAACGGACAGCCCCGCGAAAACTGCACCGACATATTGTCGTAGGCATCTAGCTCTAGCAAATCAAAGCGAGGAATCGGCGTTTCAGTGACATCGGGCTTCACCTCCGAACGGAAAATGCCGCGAGTCTCGCCGCGCTTTAGCGCCTCGACAAACATCGGCAGCGTCAGTTCGCCGTCGTCTAAAACCAAGAAATCTGCTCCCGTTGCCTCTGCCTGCTTCGGTAACGATGTGGCGTGAGGACCGCCCACTGCCACGAGCTTGCCGCGTCGTTTCGCCTCAGCAATCTGGGCTGCAAAATCTTCCTGCTGCACGATCATGGCTGACAGCATGACCAG
>JBAUJD010000792.1:0-1991 GCA_049683515.1 Thermosynechococcaceae cyanobacterium
GGAATCAAAGTTGTTCAACAGGAAAATACGATCGCCGATACCATGAAACAGAAGGTCGCCTAATTTCTTCGGCATACACCAGATTTGACAATATCTCGTTTTCGTCAGCCAAGAATTGAGTCATTCAGGAGCGCACAGCCTGATTTCGCCTGGACAGTAGGCGATCTCGTAGTCCGATTGGATTAAACTGTTGTTCAGCTTCCTGCTGAATGATGGTGGACTGGTGTTGTCGTTCTCCAAGATAGGCATGAACCTCATCTCGATGTCTGAGGTAATAACCAACGACTAGGTAGATGTCTGAGACCTGTAGCGATGGATATTGCTCTGATATTTCCTCTGGCGTGCATCCTTCAAGAAAGGCAGTGACAACGGTGTCTAAGGTGACGCGAGTCTTGGCAACTCGGACGACACCATAGATGTCTGTCTTTATTGGTGGGGCTTCTAGGTCAATTGCTAGAGTCATTGGCTTTATTAGGTTGCTACCCCTTAATTTAGCAGCAGAGTAAAGAATTTGGCTTGTCGTGATTGAAATGTAGCTTTTTAAACTAGCTCAGGCAAGGCTTTGGGGAAAGGGAACTTATTTGAGTCTAGCGCAGCTCAAATACACCGCCTTGAACAATAACAGAACTAACCATGCTTACGGCTCAGTTCAAGTGCATTGCAAAAGCTATTGAGGCTACCCAGCAACGCATTGTAATAAGGATAGGCATCTTCTCGTTCACGCTGAAGATGTTCATATAGCGCGAGTTCTGGCTCTGGCACTAGATCAGCTTTAGAAAAATCTAGCCCTGCTGCGGTTAGGCGCGTGGATGCGATCGCAACCAGCAATGCCCCCACCGTCTTAGAATTACCATTGTGAAGATCTTCGAGTCCCGGCAAGATCAATCCCGCCCCCGGCAGTTCATCAAGGTTCATGATTGCCCCTCGCATTGTTCAATAGAGATCTAGGGTAAAAAACGTTGTTGCTCCTCCTGGGTTGGCATGCGACAGGTAGACCGCCGACCAAACCACCGATATCGATTGTGGGCAATACACCGATAAACGACATTCCGAGTGGGGGTTGGGATAATCCGAATTTCGCCTAGGATGCTCCAGATGCCGCCGATGCGATCGCATACCTTAACAAAGGCATCCGACTGGTCATCAAAGCCCCCTTGATCCAAACAGAAAATGCCAGCCTAAAGACAAGATTTAAGCCAGTTATTCAAATCTAAAGCTTCAGAAAAATCAAGCAATGCCTCACCCAGCTCATCCAACTGAGCCAAGGTTAGCGATCGCACCTGTGCTTCTGACTTAGGCGAAATCACGCCCAACCGTCGAGTCAATTGACGCAGAATCAACGCCAACTCACCCTCCTGTCGGCCTTCCTGTCGGCCTTTTAGCTCACCTTTCTGCAAAATATCTTGGTAAATGACAGATTCACGCATCATGCCCTCCTGAAATACTTGATAAATGAGCTGCTTTTTAAATCGCAACCCTGCCAGCAACTGCACATACCCTGAAATCTCTCGACGTTGAGACTCTGACTCTATCTTACTCACGGCAACCGCTGCCTGTGCCAACAAGTTCTCTGGTTCCGCTGCCGTTAACGTGACAAAGGGCAGCAATACCGGCTCTTCTAGGAACATCGCTGGATCCTGTTGCCACAATTTGAGGACTTGGTATTCATGGCGAGTGGTGCCTAAGACAAAGGCAGACTCAATCTCAGTGCCGTCTGCAGGGGGGCGCAGCAAAACTAGCAAACTGCTCTGGATATTTTTCGGCCAGGAGTTTGCAGCAGTTATCGAAAGACATGAATCCTACAACGACAAGGCAGGCTCATCATACATTCTCTGCCGCCTCAATGTTTCTTGACTGGCTTGCCGAGAGAGGAAACACTGACTCACTTTTGTTGTTCACGAGCCTGACGAAACTTGGCTTGAATCGGCTCTGTGACAACCGCTAACGAAATTCTCTCGCCCTGCTCTAATGACTGTGCCGCTTCCTTAACC
>JBAUJD010000793.1:0-2662 GCA_049683515.1 Thermosynechococcaceae cyanobacterium
GCCTGAAAGTTTTGAGCATCTGTATTGTGATTGGTCAGATCAACGACAACGTGATTGCGCCTCGGTTGGTGGGTCGCTCCATTGGTCTTAACCCGATTTGGCTGCTGATTGCGCTGTTTGTGGGCAATAAATTTGCAGGGGTTCTGGGCCTGTTGATTGCGGTGCCTATTGCCAGCGTCATTAAAGGGATGGCGGAGGTGATGCGATCGCAAAACGCTGATCAGCCTTCTATGCTACCCCGTGAACGTGCCCCTTCACGCCCTGCTATAGGGCCAAGTAAATGAAAAGGCACTGCCTTTGTCTCGCTCAGAGTCAACCCAGATGGTTCCCCCCTGTTGTTCAATAATTTTTTTGATGATGGTCAGACCGATACCTGTGCCCTTGGCCTGCTCTGCAGTAGAGAGCGTTTGAAAAATATCGAAGATGCTTTGATGATGCTCTGGGTCAATGCCTGGCCCATCGTCGATAACTGAAAACTGAAGATGTTTGCCCTGATCTTCACATGCAATCTGAATTCTTCCATCGGGGCGATCATGGTATTTGATGGCGTTGCTAATCAAATTAGTAAAGACTTGTTCTAGAAGCAGTGCCTGCACTTCAATGCAGGGGAGGGTTTCAGGAAGCTGAAATTGAAATGTTTTCGGAGGCGTCAGGGAATCAATAACCTCTTGCAATAGAACGCGTAGGTCAACGGAGCGCTTCTCTATGGCCTGCTTCCCGGCGCGTGAGTACTGAAGAACACCATCAATCATGGCCTCCATACGGAAAACTCTGGTTTGGATGAGGCCAAGCTGTTGACAATTTTCTGCAGGGATCTGATCTTGCAGATCTTCAATCAGCCATTCAGACAGATTAGAGATACCCCGCAGCGGAGCCTTTAAGTCATGGGAGACAATGTAGGCAAACGCATCTAGCTCTTGATTACGCTGGTTGAGCGAAGACATCGCGTTGGCTAGAAGCTGATTGGCCCGCTCAAGTTGCGTGGCCCGCTCTCGCAGTTGCGCATCAATGGCCCGCTGCTTCTTTAATCCGGCTGTTAGGCTGCTGACTAGCTCGGCCTGCTGAATGGCGATCGCAACCTGCACCGAAAGCTCATCGAGAAGGGCCAACTCATCGGGTTGCCAATCATGGGTTGTTTTACAGTGTTGAGCTATGAGCAGCCCCCACAATTGAGGAGGCGTTTTAGCCCTATCGCCGAGAATCGGCACCACTAAGTTAGCTTTGACCTGCAGCCCCTGCAGCATCTTTACGTGACACTCTGATAAACCTGCTGCCGTAATATCAGGCACCACCATTTTGTGCCCCTGCCTATATTTATCGGCTTGGTAGCCTTGTTTGCCCTGAAAGCAGTTGTCTTCAAACGCACAGTCAATGGTGGCGGTCCACTCTGGTAGTACCGCTTCGGCCATGACGATACCGCTCATGTCCGCTTCAAACTGATACATGATGGTGCGATCGCACTCTAACAACCGTCTAGCCCCCTCTGCTGCTGCCTGTAGAGTCTGCTCTAACTCAGTGGCTCGACTTACCTGAATGGCAACTTCACTCAAGAGCTTGCGCTGCTGCTGCTGTCGCTGAACCCGCACCCTCAGCTTGCGTTCGGTCAGTACGTTGGCAACCGTTTGCACCAGCCTTTCTGGCGTCAATTTTCCCTTGATCAGATAGTCCTTGGCCCCTCCCTTCATTGCATCAACGGCAATTTGTTCACTCCCCCGCCCGGTCAACATAACCACCGGTGGACAGGTTCCCAACTGTGCAGTGAGTTCCTGCATCAGTTCAAGACCATCTATATCAGGGAGAGAGTATTCCAGCACAATAAGGTCGGGAATACGGCTGCGACAAAGGTCTAGTGCAGCCTCACCACAGTTACATTCAATAATGCTATCAGCGGGTACCTGCGCTGTTTGCAAGGCTTGTCGAAACGTAAACCGATCCTCTTCTGAGTCGTCAACAATGAGGATTAGATACTGTTTTGAAGAAGCCGCCGCAGAACGCATTTCTGGTTCGGAGGCAGAAGACATAGGCAAAAGAGACGTAAAAGATACGGCAGTTCTGTCGAAAAGCTAGAGACCGCTGAGCTGCCGTAGGGGAACTGGGGCGTTCTGTTACCTATGAAGTTGAAGAAGAGAGAGCTGCTGCCTTAAGCCAGAAACCTAAGCGTTGCTGGGCGTCTTGAAAGGATGGAGGTCTATAGACTTCAACATGTAATTGCCCCTGAAGCGGTAACCGTCGCTGCCATCCTTGAGATTGGATGAATTTGTCGTGACCACGATAGGGATAGATTTGAGCTTAGCATGATTTTTTTTGTTCACCTCGTCAGAGAAAGTCATCGGCGACTCGCTCACCAAGATTGGCCTAATTATAGAGGCGCGGCCTTACTCGCAAGGTTTACGTTGGCATATAGCCTAAAACTGTAGCGGAGCCAAAAGCATGGAAACGTCAATCATCGATACCCTCTTTCGTGATAAAAACGGTGAAATTGTAATTGCCCAGCCTCCGAATGCAGCGCTTTCTATTTGGATTGGATCAAGCCTACTCAAATTGGCGATTACAGAGGGGCCAGGTCATACAACATTAGAGTGGGTCGCCTTTAGCGCCATCCTGATTTGGGCGCTGCAGGAACTCTTTGACGGCGTCAACTATTTTCGACGGAGCCTAGGGT
>JBAUJD010000794.1:0-4827 GCA_049683515.1 Thermosynechococcaceae cyanobacterium
ATGCTCGCCACTACGGCCAATGATTTCCGTGCGTTCTCGTTGTTCCCCCGTCAATTTCAAATCACGGAGTAAAAGCTGCGTGAAACCCAGAATGGCATTCAGGGGGGTTCTCAATTCATGGCTCATATTGGCAAGGAACCGACTTTTGGCCTGGTTGGCATCATCGGCCAAGACCTTCGCTTCAGTAAGAGCTTGGGTACGTTCAGCCACGCGCTGCTCTAAGGTTTTGGTATAGCCGAGGAGTTGTTGGTTGGCGTCTTCGAGGCGCTCTTGCTTGTGCCAGCTAATGGCGGTAATACTGCTGATGATTAAGGCGGCCAGGGCGGGAATGGTAGGAATAATCCAGCCACTCAGAAAAGCAAGATAACTGCTCCCCACCAAAAAACCAGAGATAAAGAAGAAACCGCTGATTTCTCGAAGACCAAACAGTTTTTTCTGACTGGCATTGGCCCGATCTAGACCTAGCCCCCCCGTGGTGCCGACAGTGGACCAAAACAAAATCCAGATCCCTTGGCTGGGCAGAGGCCATCCCCTGAGCAGACCTTGACCTGATATTGCGGCCTGCACGATTTGGTGGGTTAGATTGGCATGGACGACGACCCCCGCCATAGAGGCAGTATTGGTCAACCAAACTTGGTCGCTGAAGGGGGTGTTAAAGAAGTCGTTGGTACTCGCTGCGGTGGAACCAATTAAAACAATGCGGTCTTGAATCAATGCTTTGGGAACCTGCCCCGCCAGCAATGCCGACAATGAATACGATGGAAAGCTCGACTGAGGCCCCCGCCAGTTCATCAAAATTTGGTAGCCTCCGCCCTCTGTTTGCGGGTAGCCCACAGAGGCAACGTCTAAGGGTGTAAAAACCGCTTTACCAATTCGAATCTCTTCACCGTTACTCTCTTGCGCTGTAATGCCTTGGGCCTGAAGATGATGAAAAGCCAAGTAAACTGCAAGGGCATGTTTATCAACCCCTTGATCCTGGACGGTGAGCAGACCCCGTCGAATTTTTCGATCCAGATCAAGCTGAAAATCAGCGATCGCAACTTGTCCTGCCTCTTCAAGGACGGGAGGAGGAGCGACACGTTGCGGCCCGTACACCCCCTCTACCCCAATTAAATTGGGTGTGGATCGGAACACTGCCTGCAGCTTGTCAGCCCCTTTGCCTTCGGGCAGATTGCGATAAAGATCGAGGCCGATCACGCTGGGTTCGAGCGATCTCACCTTTGTAAGCGCCTCTGCCAGAACTGCATCTGGGATGGGCCAATCTCCAATTTTGGTGAGATCGGCTTCATCAATGGTAATCAGAACAATCTCTGGCTCAGCTTTGCTCTGGGGGCGCAACCGAAAAAACAAATCCCGTGTGGCCCATTCTAAAAGCTGGAAAAGGCCCAAAGCGCTGCCGCTAAGGACCAAGATTGTAATCGTCGGTGCAATTAAAACGGCACCGAATTTCCATTTCTTAGGGCTATCGACCACAAACTAACATCACTGCAGAACGTCTGAAGTCGCCAGTGTCTCTAATTCACCCTCACTAAATTGAGTCCACTCCAGCACATCGCGCCAAGATTGGGCAATCTCTGAGTTTTGAGGCTGCTGTTGCTTCAGTTGCGTCAAGGTTGCCAGGGTATCATACCAATAACCGGCTGCACCGAGGGAGGCCGCTTTTTGAAGCGAAGGGGATTGGGCCGTCACTGACGAAACAGTTCTATCTGCCGGTACTCGCTGAATCCAGCCATCAACAAAGGGACTACTGGGCCGTAGCTCATTATTGCATTTCACCGCTAAAAACCACTGGTAGTGTTTGCCTGACTCTAGGGCAGGCGCATTCTTCGGGAGGGTGACGCTCATTAGTCCAGCCTTGCCTGAAATAGGGAGGCTGGTTTCATAATGAAGCCGCTTGTCTTCACTTTTAATACTAAAGAAAACTTCTGTTGCCGAGGTCTCAGGAAGATAGGCGAGAATCGTGGGCCGTTCAGCCGACGTTAGCCCGTAGTGGCTTTCGGGCACCAATGCCTTCACTGACATAGACGCCTGAGCCGTGGATTGCGCGCACAGTAGCCCCCTTGAAGCCCCTTGAGAAGTGGATGCTCGTCTGGGGGCCGGCTTACTGGGGGGAGCCTTAAACGGAATTTTCACCCTAGCCGTTGCGATGGGTGTTACCATCCAGCAGCTCACTGCAAAAGCAACAGACCCCAAGGCTGCTGAGCGTATCACTTGATACATGACTATAATCCCCCATTAAATTAGCTAATCGTCTGTTCTAAGGCATTGTCGCGAAACTTAAAAGTGAGTCCAACCCCTTACCTAAATGCTTCGTGAATTGAAGCACATTGGATATTCTTTGAATCGTAAATATTCTCTCTGAGAATGAATTCGCGATTTCCATCAAAATAACAACCTTTCTAATTCTAGTGTGCACTGTAATGTCTTAGATCGCCAGTTTTTAATAGGCAGATGGATAGATTAGAGCCAGGTGCCAACCAATACAAACGGTGCCCAGAAAAATGGATCATTGTAGTCTGTCTCTGTGATCAAGGAAACTTGGGCTTTCTGAAGCGCGTTAGCCTTGGTGGTGCCCGGTGTCTGAAGGAATTGATAGAACTTACGCATCAGCAGTGCCGTGGACTGATCTCGAACCGGCCATAGGGTGGCTAGGGTGGTTCTGGCCCCAGATCGAACCGCAAAGCCCGCTAGCCCCAGGACGGCTCGGTCATCTCCTGCTGCTGTTTGGCACGCACTCAGGACCAGAAGCTCGATGGCTCCATTTGTCTGACTATCATGCTTGGATAGCAGTTCACTAAACGCTTTGACGTTGAGTCGCCCGTCCCAGGTTAAAAGAAAGGTATTAGATGCCTCTGAGCTGAACTGCCCGTGAGTTGCCAAATGCACGATATTCGCGGGTTCTCTGGCAATGGAATTGGCAAGATTTTGTTGAGTGAAGTCTTGATTGAGTAGGACCGTGGTGGGGACGCTTTGGCTAATTTGTTTGATCTCAGACTCTACGCCGGGCAAAGCGCTAAATCCTTGGCGTGCTTGACTGATGCCCCCTGAGATGGCACGCAGCTTGGTCGCCGTTAAGGGGCGTGGGGCCAATAGCTGCAGACCGGGCGAAAGAGCAAGATGGTATTTCTCAATGAGGTACTGCTGGCCGTCGTGGAGCGCTGCCATGGGGATATTTCTGAGTTCACCATCGAGAACGAAAACTAAGGTTTTGACGTTCGCTAAGCTTTGATCGGCTTCTGCAGGACGAATCAACCAGTCATAGAGCTGCTGAGATCGCTTTAATCGGACCCTATCATCGTAGGCTAGGCTTAAGGACTCTAGAAAATCATTAATGCGTGTTTTAACTTGGGCTTGGGGGTGAGCAATGCGGTAGTAGCGGAGGGGCTGCTGCGGTCGAGAGATCAAGATAGCGGTTTGCTCTCTCAGGATGATGGGATAGATGACGGCCGCGGTGGGATCAATGTCGTCAATCTGAAGGGGCTGCAGATCGACACAGGCTTCTCGAAAGAAGTTGTCGAGTTCGGCAAGCTGTAGGGATTCAATCAGTTTCCGAGACTCTATCAAACTGTCCTGGTTGGGTGCATTATCCGTCAGCAATAGCGCCACGAGTTCTCGATAAATCGGTTGGACGCTATCCCGAAAAGAGAACTGGATGCCTGGGTTGCTGGTGGCTAAGTCGCTGCGTAGTGTCTGGAGGGCTTGCACGGCCTGACGATAACTTGCGATCGCATCTCCACGGCTCCCTTGGCGGTTAAACAGATCTCCCAATTGTCCGGCAGCTTGGGCCACAATATCAGTGGCTCTAACCCCTTGTGCGGTGGCTAGACTGCCTTTGGTGTAGACGATGGCCTGCTGTATTTGACCAAAATGTCTGTATAGCTTGCCTTGCTGCAGCAAAATATGGGCGGTGGCCTGCCGATCCTGTAGCTCGGTTGCGGAGGTTACAGATCTTTCTAACAGGGTGTTGAGGTCTGCTAGCGATTGGGGCGTCTGCTCGGGCGGCCAAGCTAGAAGACTGTTGACGAAATTTACTGTGCCGTAAATGCTATGACGGCTGGCCGTGAGCTGTGCCAACTGACGATAGAGGCTAGGAATGAGGCGTTCGGCCTGGGGGTGTTGTCCTAAAGCAAGATACAGGCGCAGTTGATTAAGCTGGGCGTCTAATTTCTCCTGGGGGTGGGTGGCGGTTTGCTCGGCCTGCTGAAAGGTTTGCAGAGCAGCTTCTAATTGCTTCAGGTCGGTGAGCGTATTGCCGAGACTTAAAAGAACCTTGCTGTGGGCTGGGGCGATCGCTAAACTTTTTTTCAGGGCCGTTTCACTCGCCTCAAAATCCCCTAGTTTTTGGTAGGCGATTCCTAAGCTATGGAGGCTCTGAACCTTTAGTGTGGTGTCTGGTTGGCGGTTAATCTGCTCGGTTAGATCTGTAAGCAGCGTGCGCGACCGCCGGTAAAACCCTAGACTTTGCCACGCCTGAGCTTGATTAATTTGACTGCCTAAAGCACCCTGGGTATCACCGGCACGAGTATAAAACTGCTGGGCTTTTTGCCAAGTTGCGATCGCATCTTCACCCTTGCCCGTTGCCAGCAACAGACTGGCCTGGGTATTGAAGGCGTGGGCCAATAAAATTGGCTCTGCTTTAGGTTGGGACTCTAGCAGTTCTAAGCTGACTGTAATAGCCTGTGATGCCCCTTGCCACTGGGACAGCTCTTGTAGGGCCAAGGATTGATAGCTTAAGCTCAAGGCCTGATTTGCCGCATCGCCACGACGGGCATTGGCCTCGGCTGCGGCTTGAAAGGTTATGGCCGCTTTGGCGAATTGACCGGCAGC
>JBAUJD010000795.1:0-2834 GCA_049683515.1 Thermosynechococcaceae cyanobacterium
CCACAGCGTATGACATTCTCCGGCACTCTGGGGTTGAAATCGGCAAAATTGACTATCTAGGTCAACCCAAAAGTTAGAGCGCTAGGTCTTGAAGAATGCCACTGTAATCGCGAAGTAGCTGAGGCCGCAATTGTAGGCTAAACCTTGAGATTCGGAAGAGCCTCAAACTTGAGTATCAACGACTTGGCCGTAGTCTAGTTTGATGATGCGATCGCACCATTCAAAATACCGATCATCATGACTGACCACCAAGACTGTTTTACCACGCTCTTTTAAGGCAGGGACTAACTGGGTATAAAAGACCCGCTTGAACACCGGATCTTGATCAGAGGCCCATTCATCAAAAACGTATATCGGTCGATCTTCTAAATAGGCCGTTAGTAAAGCCAAGCGTTTGCGCTGTCCTTGGGATAGGTTAAGGGTCGATAGGGTGTTGCCTTCGATTGTGACCTTATGGTCTAGTTCTAGCTGGGTCAGATAGTCTTGAGCCTGAGCTTTGAGCGCCTCTGTTTCGAGACCCAACAGGCGATCAAAGAGATAGAAATCAGCAAAAATGACTGAAAATTGTTGCCGGTATTGCTCGCGGTTGCGATCGTCAATCTCTTCGCCATCCCACTGGATATAGCCAGCTTCCGGCTGATAAAGCCCTGTGATTAGCTTCACCAAGGTAGACTTACCACTGCCGTTGCCGCCCACGATAAAGACAATTTCGCCGGGGATAAACGACAGGTTTAGTGGTCCCAGAGTGAAGTGATGATCTTCGCGATCGCTGGGGTAAGTATGCTCTACATTAACCAGCTTAAGCGAGAACCAGTCTGGCCTTGAAAGAACCGGGGTGATCTGATCTTCAGTCATTTGCGCCTCAAGAGCCAGACCTAAAGAGTCCACCTTAGCCAGGGCGACATTGGCTCTGGCGATTTCAGGGAGAATGTTGAGTACCCCTCTGATAGGTGTCAGCATGAACAAAATGGTCAATGCATAGCCCGCCAATACGCTCTGACTGATCGTGAGCCAATAGGGCAGAACGTACATTAAGAAACCAATGGGAATCAAAAACATGACAAGGCCCAAACTCCCGGTCCAGGCATAGATGTTCATTGCCTCAATCCAATGGTGTCGAAGTTTGCTAGCAGTCGGTTTGAGATCTGATTCAAGGAAATCCCAGCGCCGTTGTTGATGTAGCTTTAGCTCTTTAGTCCCGGTAGTGAGGGTTTCAAAGTTCTGGAAAAGGCGATCGCGCACTTGAAAGGCAGCTCTAACCGATGTCTCAGCCCGAGCAATCATCGTTCGGTTAAGCACAATGCCCACAACCATCACCATCAGCATCATCAAAAAGAGAACGGGCGAGAGCCAACACAAATAGATAAGACTCGCTAAAAGCCAACCTAAGTTAAGAGAGAGTAAAGCCGCAAAGGTAGAAGCTTTGGCAATCTCACTGATATCTTCAGTGAGGGTTGCGAGCAATCTAGGGGCACCCAGTTGTTCAAGGTGTTGCAAGGGGCAACCCAGCACGCTACGAGCCAGCTTGAGGCGAAGCTGATAAATAATATTTTGAGAGAGCTTAGAAATATAAATCTGAGAGAGTGCCCCACTCACTAAAAGCATTAGACACAGCCCTAAAAACACCCAGGGTAGCCAGCCAGGGATTTGATCGAGTGTTTGTAATGTGAAGTTAATCACCGCAACGAGTCCGGCGCTGCTTCCCCCTCCCAGAATCCCGGTCAAAACGGACAGAGCAACAGTTCTCCATGAGTTTTTGACTAACAGACGAAGAAGCTTCACTGCAGGAACCTCTGATTAATACCGTTCAATGCTAGTCCGTTCACGTGAATATAGTGGGCAAAATTGGCCTGATTGAAAGTATTCTTGCTCTAGGCTCCAGTCTGTTCTACCTCTATTGTTTTCGGTCTATCTATGGCAAAGCCTGCTGATATTGGCTCCAAACGTTTGATTGGTTTAGCCCCTGATGCCTGGGTCAAATGGGTCTCTGGAGATGATGAAGTCATAGCTCAAGAAATCCTCAACACGGAGTTTCAGTGGGTCAGCCGCGAAAGTGATGTGCTGATGAAGGTGTATAGCCCAGCTCACGGCGAGTTTCTACTTCTTAACGAGCTGCAGCTCCGCTACTCCTCTAAGATGCCGTTGCGAATGAGAGCCTATGCTGCTCTAGCCGAAGAACGCTATGGTCTGCCGACGCTTCCTGTTCTCATCAATATTCTTCCGACCTCGGCCCCAATTGCTAACCGTTTTGAATCTGACTTCTTTGGTCTCACAGCCCGTCAAGACTTCCGAGTCATAAATCTGTGGGAGGTTGAAGCGGATCTGGTATTTGAGCGATCGCTTAATACATTAATGCCATTCGTCCCGATTCTCAAGGGTGGGGGTGAAGAATCTATGGTCAGACAGGCGCTAGAAGTGCTGCGCCAAGATGAGAGCCTGAATGAAATGGAGCCGCTTTTGGCATTCTTTGCTAGCTTTATACTGAAGACGGAACTCGTTGCCCAGATTATGAGGTGGGATATGGCAGTACTCAGGGAATCGCCTTGGTATCGAGAAATTGAGCAGAAAGGTGAACAAAAAGGTGAACAAAAAGGTGAACAAAAAGGTGCCCTCAAAGAAGGACGGTCTCTCGTCCTCCGCCAGCTTAATCGCCGTATTGGAGAGGTGCCCCCAGAGTTGCGATCGCAACTCCAGAAATTATCGCTGGAGCAAACTGAATTATTAGCAGAGGCGCTACTAGACTTTACGGAACAGTCTGATTTGATGGAGTGGCTGCAGCAGCACCAAAGTCGCTAACGCTATCGGTGAGCAAGCACTACATCTAAAGTCGGATC
>JBAUJD010000796.1:0-7310 GCA_049683515.1 Thermosynechococcaceae cyanobacterium
ATCTAATCATCGCCTATGAGCCGATTTGGTCCATTGGTACAGGCGATACCTGTGCCTCTGAAGAGGCCAATCGAGTCATCGGCCTTATTCGAGGCCAACTGAGCAATAAAGATATCACAATTCAATATGGTGGCTCTGTAAAGCCAGAGAACGTTGATGAAATCATGGCCCAACCCGAAATTGATGGCGCATTAGTGGGCGGCGGTAGCCTAAAGGGTGATAGCTTTGCCCGGATTGTGAATTATAAGTAGTTGAGGTGTCTGCCTACGCTGTTGGTAATGGGTAATCGGTGATGGGCTACAGATACAGCATGCACCGATTACCTATCACCCATTAACCTCTTCAACCCAAATCAATCTTCAGGACTGCTTGGCACTAAGAAGCACCCATTTTCAAGCCTTTCAAGACGGCTGGGAGTTGCTGTTCATCTTGCTGCCACAGCGATTCTTTGAGCAGAATTCGATGTTTTTTCAAACGAGTGAGGCGGCCTTCTTCTTCAAACTGCTTCAGCAGTCGCGTCGCGGTGACTCGGGTAATGCCTGTGATGTCGGCCAAGAGCTGATGGGTGAGCCGTAGATCTAGCATCCGACCCTGATCGACATCGCGCCCGAAGCGCTGCGCTAGCCATTGCAAAAATTTCAGCAGTCGAAGTGGCGCACGCTTGTAGCCAATAATGCTCAAGAATTCTTCCATGCAGCGCACCTGAAAACACATGGCCTCTTGAATGTGGCTCTGGGTCGGTGACAATGGCTGCACCTGAACCGACGTTAAGCATTCCATCTGAAAAGGCTTAATTTGCGACAGGGGACGACCCACCACGTCGCCATCGCCCCATACGCCTAGGGTAATCAAATCCCCTTCATCATTCCAGGTGAGTGTGCGGACAAACCCTTCATCAATGCGCCACAGGTTCTCGGCAGAGGGCGGCAAGATATCCCCTTGCTTAAATGCGAGAGCATGACTGAGAGTAGATGATACTGGCATAAACAAGACCTTTTTGTGAGGTTAATCCTGAACCCCGCACCAATCAGTCGATGCGCGATTCAGATTCACATTTTCCTAACGTTCACTGCGTTTGTTGATATCCTTTTGAGACCTGTCGGTGCACCGCAATGTTCCATCAGCGGCTGACCTAAAAATCATCTCAAGAGATGATAATCAACTAACTTCTCCAAAGGTTAGCGTTGATAAATGAAGATATCGTGAAAGTGTTATGTCAGATCTTGACCTTTTGGCGAAGCCATTTATTAAATGTTCGGTTTTTAACTGTTCCCATGTAGAAAACGATAGCTGTATCAAGGGCAACGCCCAGCAGCTATCGTTTTTTAAGTTCAAGTGGTCTAGCGGTCAATTAATCCTCTGTCAACGCGGGTTAAACGGTGGCAAAATAATCTTTTGACTTCACAGGATCAGGGTTCATAGTTTGCGCTCCGGGGGTCCAACCGGCAGGGCAGACTTCGTCGGGGTGGGACTGAACGTGCTGAATGGCCTGCAGAATGCGAAGGGTTTCATCGACGCTACGGCCAAAGGCAAGGTTGTTGACGGTGGCATATTGAAGGACGCCTTCTTTGTCGATGATGTATAGCCCTCGTAACGCTACGCCTGCATCGGGTTCAAGGACGTTATAGGCAGTACTGATTTCTTTCTTGATGTCGGACACAAGGGGGTAGTGAAGGTCACCGACGCCGCCGGATTTGCGATCGGTCTGAATCCAAGCAAGGTGTGAAAATTCGCTATCGACAGAAATACCGAGAACTTCTGTGTTTAGAGACTGAAACTCGGAGTAGCGATCGCTAAACGCCGTAATTTCAGTGGGGCACACAAAGGTGAAGTCTAGGGGATAAAAGAAGACGACAACATATTTGCCGCGATAGTTAGACAGCTTGACCTCTTGGAATTCTTGGTCATAAACTGCCGTGGCGGTAAAGTCAGGGGCACTCTGACCGACACGTAAACATCCATGGTCTTCAGACATAAATCAATGACTCCTTGCAAAATGGGAACGGTCAGTATAACGGAGCCTCCCTTGGGGGACTCAGCACTGGAAACATCATACTGTTACATCACAGACATCACTGCTCAGCTCGAAATTTCCGACAGGAGCGGCTTGAACAACCAATTGAGCCCAACTTTGAGTTGATGCTCTAGGGTCGGCATTCGATAGAGATAAATCAGGCGGCGAGCGACATAGGCCAGCGGTCCATCAAGCTGCAGGCCAAAGCCGGATAAGGCGGCGGTATCTCGCCCCAGCGTCAGCATCTCACCGAGGTGGTTATATTCAAAGTTAAGGAGTGGGCGATTGGTCACCGAGGCCCATACATTCCAGGCGACACAATCGGCCTGCTGCAGAGCGGCTTGGGCGGTACTAGATATTTTCTTGCCGGTGGCGTCACGGCAGTCGGCGAGGTCGCCGAGGGCGTAGACATGGGGATATTCTGAGACCTGCAGCGTTGACTCTATCACGATCTGACCTTGGTCATTACGGGGAATGGACAGGGCTTGAATGGGCTGGGCGACGGCATTGCCGACGGTCCATAGCACTAGCTCGACTGGAATCGTGTCCACTTGGGCCTTAAAGTCTAGAGAAATCTGATCGGCCCCAACGTCTTTAATATTGGTTTCGAGATCGAGCCAAATGCCACGCTTTTCTAGGGCTTTTTGGGCCGCTTCTCGATTGCCAGAATCGGCGGAATCTAGAATTTGTTCGCCGCGATCAATGAGACGAAGGCGTCCGCGTTCGCCGAGGCGATCTGCAAGTTTGCAGGCCAGTTCAACGCCGCTAGGACCGGCCCCTACAATGGCAACGCGAATCTTTTCCATATCACTGGCTTCGAGCTGCCGCAACCGGGATTCAAGAGCATAAGCATCGGCAATGGTGCGAAAGGCAAAGGCATGTTCAGCCGCTCCGGGCACTTGATCTTTAGGGGTTTCGCCGCCAAGGGCGAGGACGATGCGATCGCAACTCAAAACCTCCCCCTGCGTAAGCTTCACCGTAGAGGTCGCCAAATCAATCCGTTCCACATCGCCCTGCACGAACTGCACATTGGTATTCGCCAAGAGTTCGGTAAACGGGGGCGCAATTTCCCAGCTCTGGAGTTCGTCGGTGACCAATTCGTAGAGAAAAGGCGTGAATAGAAAATGGTCGTTGTGATCAACGAGGGTGATTTCAGGCTGTGGCGTAGACCAAAGCTGGCTGAGGCGCAGGGCCGTGAACAGGCCACCAAAGCCGCCACCGAGGATGCAAATTTTTTGGGGTGTTTGTGTCATAGCTGCGCTCAGTGATTCGCCTAAATATTAGGAACCTACTGTTCAAGATAACAACTGCCAGGGTTGCGAGGGTAGCCCCTCAAGCGATAACAACGCTTGGGCGTGAGATGCTGGTGGTAATACAGTACTTCCGCAAAGGTTCTGAACAGATGAAAACATTCAACATTGAAGACACTGCAATGATTTTGATTGATCATCAGGTGGGGACAAATACTTGGGCCAGCACAACTCCGCTGGAACTACTGCAGCGGAATGTGATTATTCTGGCTAAATTCGCGAAAGGTACTGGGATGCCAACCGTTTTAACCTCAAGTCAAGAAACAAATGTCAACGTTCAAGGTCCATTGATGCCTGAATTACAAGAGACGTTGCCAGAAGCATTTGCCGCCCGCATTCAGCGGCAAGGTGTGGTCAACGCCTGGGATGATGAAAATTTCGCGAATGCCTGCCGCAGTACGGGCAAGAAAAACTTTGTGATGGCGGGTGTTACAACCGATGTTTGTATGGTTGCACCGGCTATTAGCGCCCTAGAAGAAGGCTTCAGTGTCCAGGTTGTCTGTGATGCCTGCGGTTCGACTAATCAGATTGCAGAAGAAATGTCTTGGCGCAGAATGGAACGGGCAGGGGTGGGTTTGACGAGCACCAATGCGATGGTCGCGGAATTGGTCAAAAATTGGGCTTCACCTGCCGGTGCGATCGCCTTTCCCTTATTAACCTGAAACAAGATAGTGGCGACGATTGAGCTTTTTAGTGGCAATGAATATACTCGCTCTCTGTGGAAGTCTGCGATCGCAATCATGGTGTGCTGCTCTGCTCCGTGCAACCCAAGCCATGACACCAGCAGACGTCAACATCCACATTTTTGAAGTTCATGGGCTGCTGCCCCTATTCAACCCAGACCTAGAGGCGAACGCTCCAGACATCGTCGTTTCATTGTGGGAGGCTGTGACTGCGGCAGATGCCATCGTGATTGCCAGCCCCGAATATGCTCACGGGATCACCGGAACCATGAAAAATACCCTTGACTGGCTCGTAGGTCACATCCCCTTTGCTGGAAAGCCCGTGGCGGTCTTTAATCCGACATTTCAGTCTCATCATGCCGATGACGCCATCAAGGAAATTCTACGAACCATGTCGGCAGACCTGATTGAAAAAGCCTGTGTCCGTATTCCCGTGATCGGTTCTGGGTTAGATCAAGACGGCATCATAAACTCACCGGAGTTCGCGACCACGATCTCATTGGCCATTCAAGCCATCCTTACCCATGTGCAACAGGTAAGGATGAAAAACGAAGCATAGTCATGGACTTGCCCACTGCAGATTTAAAGGGCACCGTGCCCGCTTATCACTCTCTTCTACCCTAGGGAATAAGGGACTTGGAGATGAGGGAAATGGCGTGGATATTGACTAGGATATTATTTGGGAGCAAAGCCCTACCGCTGCGGAGATTGACTCAACTGCGCCGGGAACGGCCCTGGCTTCACAGAAATCTTTTGGTCTCGACCATTGCGCTTAATGTTCAACTCTAAAGGCGTGCCAATCTCAGTCTTTTCCACCTTATTCTGCACATCAGATGCCGTCTTGACCTCCAGATCATTGATCCGTTGAATCACATCACCAGCCTTCAGGCCCGACTGAGAGGCCGGGGAGTTGGGTACAACCCGCACGATCAGCACCCCTTTATCTTCTTGAACTCGAAAGTTCGTCCCCGGACTGCTGTTAATCTGCTGCTTCAGCTCAGGCGATAGTCCTGCCATCTGAATACCCAGAAAAGGATGATCAACCTTTCCCTTCGCCACAAGCTGATCAGAAATACGCTGAGCCGTCTGAATCGGAATCGCAAACCCCAAGCCCTGTGCGCCGCCGCCAATAATTGCGGTATTCATACCGATCACTTCGCCAAAGCGATTCAACAGTGGCCCACCGGAGTTGCCCGGATTAATCGCAGCATCGGTCTGAATAAAACCCACCCGCTTATCCGGAACACCAATATCACCGCTGCTCCGGCCTGTGGCGCTGATAATGCCAGCGGTGACCGTGTTGTCTAAGCCGAGTGGGTTGCCAATCGCAATGGCCCATTCACCAGGACGGAGCTGATCAGAATTCCCGATTTTGACCGCAGGCAAATTCTTCGCCTCAACTTTAATCACCGCGACATCGGTGAGCGAGTCTCGGCCCAAAACCTTGCCCGAAAGATTACGGCCATCTTTAAGGACCACGGTGACGGTATCTGCACCATCAACGACGTGGGCATTGGTCATCACCAAGCCATCGGAACTGAAGATAAACCCTGAACCGGTCCCTCTTTCAACCCGAGAGCGCGGCGCAGGCGCACTGCGTCCCCCAAAAAATTCTCGGAAGAGCGGATCGTTGAAAACGCTGGGTGAACCGCCTTGAACCGTCCGGGCAGAATCAATCCGAACGACGGAAGGCCCCACTTGTTCAACCGCTTTTGCAATAAAGTTGGGATCGGCCTGTCCCGCGAGGGGAAGCTGGGCCACACTCGCCTGTGGGGATAAACTGGGAGTTGGTAATAGCTGGGTTCCCACTAAAGTACCGAGCGATCCCACCAACAGTAAGGACAGATAAGTTGCTGACTTTTGTACAGAAAATTTGGAAGACATATCGGTAATTTAGGGCGTTGTTACATCAAAGATATTAGAAAGGCATGATCCCGTTGGAATAGTTGCGATTCAGGCCGTAGGGTCGCTGATTGATTGTGGCCAGAACAGACATATGAGAGTCAAGACTCATTTCTTTCCTTAGAAGTTTCCATTCTATGTCACCTCCTCAAGCCTTAGCCTTAGAAAGAGCACGTCATTCATTGCAGCAAACCTGGGGCTATGATCAGTTCCGTTACCCGCAGGCAGAGGTGATCGGTTGTCTGTTGGCAGAACAGGATGCGCTTGTTTTACTGCCCACGGGGGCAGGCAAGTCTATTTGCTTTCAGCTACCAGCAATTCTTCAAGCCGGACTGACAGTAGTCGTTTCGCCGCTGGTCTCTCTGATGGAGAACCAAGTTCAAGAACTTCAGGCAAAAGGCATTAAGGCAGCGCTCCTCCATAGTCAGCTTTCTGCACAGCAGCGACGACAAACGATGGGCTGCCTCTCGCGGTTAGATCTATTATATCTCGCCCCTGAATCCCTGCTCAGTCCGGCGATTTGGCCTCAGCTTTGTAATCTCAACGTTCGGTATCTGATCATTGATGAAGCCCACTGCATTAGCCAGTGGGGCGTCTCCTTTCGTCCGATCTACCGCCGGTTGGGAGCGGTGCGGGCGGCACTAAAGGGCAACATCACAGTGGCAGCCTTTACGGCAACGGCGACCCCTATGATGCAACAAGAGATTCAAACGGTGCTTCAACTGCCGTCACCGAAGATATTTCGGGTTAGCCCCTACCGCGCCAATCTTGATTTGCGAGTGAAGTTGACCTGCAGCCCTGCCCATCGTCGCCAGCAAGTTCTGAGGTTCCTTCAAAAACAAGGTCAAACCTCCGGGCTAGTCTATACCCGCAGTCGGCGCGACAGTGAATCGTTCGTGAGCTGGCTAGGCGAGGCTCAGGTGCATGCTGTGGCCTACCATGCGGGGCTGCCCCCTCATGAGCGTCGCCAGATTGAGGCGGACTGGCTCTCAGGGAAGGTGCCTGTCGTCGTGTGTACCAGTGCCTTCGGGATGGGGATTAACAAACCAGACGTTCGCTTTATTTGCCACCTACATCCACCACTAACGGTAGCGGAGTATGTACAAGAAATTGGACGGGCGGGTCGCGATGGCTTAAGGTCGCAAACCCTTCTCCTGGTCAGCGAACCCACCGGCTGGCTGGACCCGCAGGATCAAAACCAGCGTCGTCACTTTACCCAACAATGCCGGAGGCAGCATCACCTAGCCCAGCGTCTAGCGCCTCAACTTCCAACCACCGGAAATATTGCAGACCTCCAGCAACAATTCCCACAGGCAGAGATTGCTCTATCGATTCTGCACAGTCGGGGCCAGCTCCGTTGGTCAGACCCCTTTCACTACGCTCTTCGCCCTCAGACCACAC